>JAGWZT010000255.1 GCA_018971925.1 Lysobacteraceae bacterium
GGCCCGACGCCGGAGCAACTCCGCGAAATCATCGCCACCGCGATCCGCGTGCCCGACCACGGCAAGCTGATGCCATGGCGGCTGGTCGCGTTCACCGGCAGTGCGCGCGCGCGCTATGGCGAAGCGCTGGCCGGGCTGCACGCGCAGGTCGATCCGGGCGTGCCCGCGGCAAAACTTGCGAAGGATCGCGACCGCTTCGCACATTCGCCCGTGGTACTCGCGGTGATTGCGCGGATCGACGAAGCACACCCGAAGATTCCGGCGCAAGAACAATTGCTGTCGGCCGGCTGCCTTGCGTTCAACTTGCTGCTCGCCGCGCAAGCCGCGGGTTTCGCCGCGCAATGGCTGACCGGCTGGTCGTGCTACGACCGCGACGCCGCCAAGCTGCTCGGCCTGTCCGGCAACGAGCGCGCGATCGCGTACATCCACATCGGCGATCGCGGCGAGGAACCGCCCGAGCGCAACCGCCCGGATGTCGATCAAGTACTGGGCGCGTGGCAGGGATGAACGCGGCCGCCGCGACGCCAACATCCACGCCGGCCGAGACGCCGGTCAAAACACTGTACCTGATCGACGCCAGCATGTACGTGTTTCGCGCCTGGCACTCGATGCCGGACGTGTTCTTCGACACCGACGGAAATCCGGTCAACGCCGTGCACGGCTTTGCGCGGTTCCTGCTGGATTTCGTCGAGCATACCCGCGCCAGTCACGCCATCGCCGCGTTCGACATCGCGCTCACCAGTTCCTTCCGCAACGCCATCTATCCCGCGTACAAGGCCAACCGCGATCCGGCACCCCCCGAATTGAAGCGCCAGTTCGAATACTGCCGCGAACTCGCCGCCGCGTTCGGATTCACCGTGCTCGCCGATGCCGCCTATGAGGCCGACGACCTGATCGGCAGCGTGCTGCAGGCCATGCGTGGGCGCGGCTTGCACGCGGTGATCGTGTCGGCCGACAAGGATTTCGGACAGTTGCTCGACGACGGCACCGAACAATGGGACTACGCGCGCGGCCAGCGCTGGGGCGCCGCGGGCGTGCCCGCCCGGCTTGGCGTGGAAGCGCACCAGGTCGTCGATTACCTGGCGTTGACGGGCGACGCCACCGACAACATCCCTGGCGTGCCCGGCATCGGGGCCAAGGGCGCCGCGGCGTTGCTGGCGCACTTCGGTTCACTGGAAAACCTGCTCGCTCGCGTGGACGAGGTCGCGTTCCTGCGCCTGCGCGGCGCCAAGTCTCTCGCCGAAAAATTGCACACGCACGCCGATGCGGCATGGTTGTCGCAGCGTCTCGCGCGCATCGCGCTGGATGCGCCGGTACCCGGTCACCCCGATGGCCTGCTGCGGCGCGGGGCGGATGCGGCGGTGCTGGACGCGCTGTGCGAGAAACTCAGGATAGGGCCGCTCACGCGCACGCGCGCGCACCAGCTCTTGCAGGCAACGGCGGAGGCCGCAACGTGAAACGCGAAGTACGCATGCCCGCCGGCGACGAAGCGGCCGCCGAAACGCTGTACGCCGGCAAGTGGCTGACCCTGAAGCAACGCGGGCATTGGGAATTCGTCGAACGCAACAACCCGCAGGGCGCGGTGATCATCGTGGCCGTGACGCCGGAAGACCGCATCCTGTTCGTCGAGCAGTATCGCGTACCCATCCAACAACCCACGATCGAAATGCCGGCCGGCCTGATCGGCGATCCCGGCCATGACGGCGACGTCGAGGCCGCCGATACCGCGCGGCGCGAGCTGGAAGAGGAAACCGGCTGGACTTGCGCGCGCGTCGTGCCGCTGCATTCCGGCCCGTCTTCGGCGGGCATGAGCACCGAAATGATTCACTTCGTGCGCGCGCTGGATTTGCGCAAGGTGGGCGAAGGCGGCGGCGACGAAACCGAAAACATCACCGTGCACGAAGTGCCTCGCAAGGACGCGGGCACATGGCTGCGCGCGATGGCCGCGAAAGGCTACTCGATCGACCCGAAACTTTTTGCAGGCCTGTGGTTTCTCGACAACGCGGAGGGCTGACGCACTGGCATTCGCCACGGGCGGCGATCAATGCTGCTGCCATCCCCCGACCGTGCCGTGACGCCAGCGCCAGGCCGCAATCACGCCGGCAAGCGTCGCAATCGCCAACAGCACCACGAACGCCAGCATCCTGACGTCGAACCAGCAAATCGCCGCGAGCAGCGCCAGGGGCACCACCGCGATTGCCAGGGCCAGCACGCGGTCGCGCCGGCGGGGGCCCGGCAGCAACATCGCGACGCCCGTCCATCCCAGCAATACCGCGACCACGCGTCGTGCCCACTTGAAACGTGGCGGCTGCGGCGCGTCGGTCAGCACGTCGGTCAACGAATGCCGACCGATCAGCACCTGCGCGATAGGATCGCCCGAGGGATCATTCGCCGGAACCAGCGTGCCGCCCTGGTCGCGCGCGAACACGGTCAGGTGGGACGGCGCAATCTTCATCCAGCCGATGCGCAGGTCACCTACCTGCGGATGCGCGGCACTCACGCTGGTCACTAGCGTCCCGTCCCGCGCCTGAAAAGTCGCCGCCATGTTGGGCGGAAGGTGCGAGAGATCAGGCTGGAAGGGTTCGGGACCATCGATCATGCGCACCAGTTCCGGCGCGAGCTTGAACCCGCCCACCGTGACGTCGCTGGAATCGAACCGCGTCGCGCTGATCGGAAACGCGCCGGGATTGGCATGCCCCGCCGGATCGCCGAAGGCGGACGAATCGATCGGATGGTCGTACCAGTTCTGGTCGTAGTTGCGAACTCCACCGAAACGGGTTTCGTTCCACTGGAACATCTCGACCTTGCGCAGCAGCGCCGGCGCATCCGCCGCGACACCGAATTGGACGTCGCGCGCGGGCACATTCACGACGGGCTCGCCGACAGCCAGCACCAACTTGCCGTCCGCGGCGGGGCCCGGTGTCGCCGCGCTGCCGGTGAGGACAAAACCACCCAGGGCATCCTCGCCCATTGCACGCAGGCGGTCGGCATGTTCGGTGAACCCGAGCAGCAACAAACCGAGCAGCAGCAGCACCCCGCCAAGCACGGCGGTGTTGCGCGAAGGATTGTCGAGGAATGCGGAAAACCGGCTCACGCCACGAGCTTACAGCAGCGCACCCGCGAAGTGCGCCTGTGGCTCCGCCACCCCATAGCGGCCACGTTCGTCGCGCCGCGGCGAGGCCATTGCCACCGCGTGGTCGTGGGTGAAAAACAGCCTGACGCCGCGCTGCAACTTGTCGTCCAGGAACCCACGCTTTTCATCGATCAGCATTTCCGGCGCGCGGTCATAACCCATCGTCACGGGCAGGTGCACCCACGCCGTGCCCGGGATCAGGTCGGCGCAATACACCACGCCATCCTTGCCGTGCGGACCGGCGATTTCCGAAAGCATCAACCCCGGCGTGTGGCCCTGCGAATAATGGAACCGCACCGCCTTGCCAAGTGTGCGCGAATGTTCGCCCTCGACCTTTTCAAGCCTGCCACTCTGCTCCAGCAACTCCGCGACACCGGGAATGAACGACGCGCGGTCGCGCGGATGCGGGTGGGTGGCCCGGCCCCAATGCACCGCACCCACCAGATATCTCGCGTTGGGGAACAGCAGACGCGGTGACGCATCTTCTTCCCACGCCGCGAGCAATCCGCCGGCGTGATCGAAATGCAGGTGCGACAACACCACCACGTCGATGTCCTCGTGCGTCAGGCCGACCGCCTTCAATGAATCCAGCAGCACGTGACTCTCTTCGACCACGCCATAACGCTCGCGCAGTTTCGGTTCGAAGAACGCGCCGATCCCGGTTTCGAACAACACGTTGCGGCCATCCAGATCCGTCGCCA
>JAGWZT010000256.1 GCA_018971925.1 Lysobacteraceae bacterium
GGCACTACCCTGCACCGCGCTGGCACTCGCGATCGCGGCATGCAGCACGGCAGCTGTTGCGCGCGACACGCGCCCCGCCAAGCCTTCGTTCTCGCACGCGCCCGCCGCCACCCAGGCCATACTGGCCAAGGCGAAACCTGTCACAGCCAAACACGCGATGGTGGTTTCGGATCAACACTTTGCGACCGACGCCGGCGTGCAGATCCTGAAGCAAGGCGGCAACGCGATCGACGCGGCGGTCGCGGTGGGCTACGCGTTGGCGGTGACGCAACCGTGCTGCGGCAACATCGGCGGCGGTGGCTTCATGACCATCCATTTGAAGAATGGCCAGAACCTGTTTCTCAACTTCCGCGAGAAGGCACCGCTCAAGGCGACCCCGAACATGTTCCTCGACGCCAAGGGCGACGTGGTCGAAGGTCGCAGCACCGACACCTACCTTGGTGTCGGCGTGCCGGGCACGGTGATGGGCCTGGATACCGCGCTCAAGAAGTACGGGACGATGAGCGTCGCGCAGGTCATCGCGCCGGCGATCAAGCTGGCCCGCGACGGATTCGTGCTGGAAGAAGGCGATGCGAAGATCATCAACGACGATCTCGAAGCGCTCAACAAATATCCGGAATCGGCGGCGGTGTTCGGCCATGGCGGCAAGCCGTGGAAGGCAGGCGACCGGCTGGTGCAGACCAACCTCGCCAACACGCTGGAGAAGATCGCCAAGGGGGGCACCGACGCGTTCTACAAGGGATCGATTGCCAAGGCGGTCGTGAAAGCCAGCGATGCGCACGGCGGCATCCTGAGCATGCAGGACTTCGCCGCCTACAACGCGGAGTGGCTGAAGCCGGTGCAATGCGAGTACCACGGTTACACCATCATTTCCGCGCCACCGCCGAGTTCCGGCGGCACCACGATGTGCCTGGCGCTGAACATCCTGAAGCCCTATCCGATCGCCGACTGGGGCTACGCCTCGGTTCCCTTCGTGCACACCTTCGCGGAAGCCGAACGCCGCGCCTTCGCCACCCGCAACACGTACCTCGGTGATCCGGATTTCGTGAAAATACCGATGCAGAAACTGATGTCGGCGTCCTACGCGGCGTCTCTGCGCGCGACGATCAAGCCGGACAAGGCCACGCCGTCGTCCGAGATCAAGAGCTTCCTGCCGCCCCGCGAAGGCAACAACACCACGCACTATTCGGTGATGGACAAGAACGGCAACGCGGTCGCCGTCACCTACACCATCAACTTCCTGTTCGGCAACAAGCAGATCGCGGGCGACACCGGCTTCTACCTCAACGACGAGATGGACGATTTCACCGCCAAGCCCGGTGCATCCAACGGTGCAGGTCTCGTGCAGGGCAAGGCCGACCAGGTCGAGCCTGGCAAGCGTCCCTTGAGTTCGATGACGCCGACCGTCGTGCTGAAGGATGGCAAACCGTTCATGCTGAGCGGCAGTCCCGGCAGCGCCACCATCATCTCGACCACGATGCAGAGCATCATCAACGTGGTCGACTTCGGCATGAACATGCAGCAGGCCGTCAACGCACCGCACATCCACATGCAGTGGTATCCGGACGTCGTCTACGTCGGGCCTGGCCTGCTGACGCCCGAATCGAAACAGCAACTGGAAGCGATGGGCTACACGCTCAAGGAGCGCCATCTGGGCGTGCTCGAATCCATCCTGGTCAATCCGAAGACCGGTCTGCTGGAAGGCGCGAGCGACCCGCATCGTTCGGCGGGATTGGCGGCGGGCTATTAGTTGGAACGTGTCACAGAATGCGGGCGTCAGCTTTTTACTTGTCATTCCGGACGCCGCGCAGCGGCGATCCGACTGCGTTTGCAGGATTGCAAACGCGAACGCCACAGGCGGCGCGCAGCGCGAGCGCCATGGATGGCGCGAGTCAATCGGTTTGGGTCGCCACCGGTCTCGAACCGATTCCGGGTTCCGCCTGCGATGGAGCCGCAGCCGCCCCCGGAATGACGAAGTATTGGGGCAATCTGGCGCTATCAGGCTTGTCAAGACTCGACGCCAAGCAGGACGAGAGATGACCGCAACGACTGCCCACGCCGACCCCGCATGCGCCGACAAGGCATGCCTGGACGGCGTCGATCTCCCCGCTGTGGCACGGCGCGTGGGCACGCCGTGCCACGTCTATTCCGCCAGCGCGATCCGCGAACGCATCGACGCGCTGAAAGCCGCGCTGCACGGGTTGGACGCGCTGGTCTGCTACGCGGCCAAGGCCAATTCCAACATAGCGATCCTGCAATTAATGGCAGACGCCGGACTCGGTGCCGACATCGTTTCCGGCGGCGAGCTGTGGCGTTGCCTGTACGCCGGCATCCCGGCTGAACGTATCGTGTTTTCCGGTGTCGGCAAGACCGCGGAGGAAATCGCAGACGCGCTCGAGGCAGGCGTCGCGCGCTTCAACGTGGAGTCGGCGGACGAGCTGCAACTGCTGCAGCGGGTCGCGTCGGAACGCAACGTCATCGCGTGCGCTTCAGCACGCATCAATCCCGACGTCGATGCCCTCACCCACGCGAAGATCTCCACCGGCAAATCGGAAAACAAGTTCGGCGTCGGCGTCGACGAGGCGCGCGGGTGGTTTGCCGGCGGCGCGGCGCTGACACACGTGCGGCTGGATGGCCTGCACGTGCACATCGGTTCGCAGATGTTGAGCCTCGACCCGATCCGCGCAGCGCTGCAGCGCGTGGTGGATTTCTGGCACGAACTGGCTGCTGCCGGATACGCGATCCGCAGCCTCGACGTCGGCGGTGGACTGGGTGTGCGCTATCGCGCGGGCCACGATCATCCGGTTTCGATCGACGACTACGTCGACGCGATCCGCCATGCGCTCGCCGGGTTCGAGGGCCGCATCCTGCTGGAACCCGGACGCTGGCTGGTGGCCGAAGCCGGCGTACTGCTGACGCGCGTGATCAGGATCAAGCACGGCCAGCAGCGCAAGTTCCTGATCCTCGACGCCGCGATGAACGACCTCCTGCGGCCCAGCCTGTACGACGCCTGGCACGACATCGTGCCGCTGTTGGACGACTCGCGCAGCATGCAGACCTACGACGTCGTCGGTCCGGTCTGCGAAACCGGCGACACCTTCGCGCGCGACCGCGAGCTGCCCGAATGCAGGGCGGGCGATCTCGTGATGATCAAGGCCACCGGCGCCTACGGCGCGTCCATGGCATCCACCTACAACTCACGGCCGCTGGCCGCCGAAGTGCTGCTCGATCGTGGCCACTACGCGGTGGTGCGCGAGCGCCAGACGTTCGAAGAAATGATCGCGGGCGAGCATTCCGCCGATCAATGGGAGACCGCATGAAATCCTGCGCGCGGATCGTGCTGGCGTCGCTGGCATTGGCCCTTTGCGCAAACACTGCGCAGGCCACCGCACCAACGACGAAACAAAACGCCGACCTCGGTCGCCTCGTCGATGCCGTGGTCGCGTACTACCACCTGCCCGGCATCGCGGTCGGCGTGATCGACGACGGCAAGGTCGTCTACACCCACGAGGTGGGCACGCTCGCATCCGGCAAGCCCATCGACGCCAACACGCTGTTCGAGATCGCATCCAACAGCAAGGCGATGACGTCCACCCTGCTGGCGCGGCTGGTGCAGCAGGGCAAGCTGCGCTGGGACGATCCGGTTACGAAATACATTCCGTCGTTCCGCATGCATGACCCGTGGGTCACGCAGAACATGCAGGTCGGCGACCTGCTGGTTCACCACAGTGGTCTGCCCGAGGGCGCGGGTGATCTGATGCTGTGGCCGACGCCCAACCACTTCACGCCCGCGGACGTGATCGCGGGCCTGCAATACCTGAAACCCGC
>JAGWZT010000257.1 GCA_018971925.1 Lysobacteraceae bacterium
GGGCCGGTCGCAGCCGCTATGCCCTCGAAGGCAGCAGCGCAGCTGCCCCTAGTTTGCGTAACTGGTGCGCGACCTCGTGGCCCAGCGCGACGGGATCATCACCGCGCGCGTCGGCGCGCAATAGGCGTCCGTCACGCGCGTCGCCCAGCAATCCGTGCAGGTGCAGCGTGCCGTCGGCTGCAATCTCGCACCACGCACCCAGCGGCATGGTGCAGTCGCCACCCATCGCGGCGTTGAGCGCGCGCTCGGTGTCCACGCTGCGGCGGGTAAGCGCATCATCCAGAACCTTCACGCACTCGATCACGCGCGCATTGTCTGCGCGGGTTTCCACCGCGATTGCGGCCTGGCCCGGCGCCGGCAACCATTCGGGCGGCGCGAGCCGCGAACGGATGCGAGCGCCGAGCCCCATGCGCTCGAGTCCCGCGACGGCGAGGATGATCGCCGCGTAGTCGCCGCGATCCAACTTGGCGAGGCGGGTGCCGACGTTGCCGCGCAGGTCGGCGATGTCGAGATCGGGACGGCGCGCGCGCAATTGCGCCGTGCGCCGGAGCGAAGACGTGCCGACCCGGGCGCCGCGCGGCAAGTCGCCCGGTTCTGCGAAACCGTTGCTGACGAACGCGTCCGCGCAATCCGCACGCTGCAGGATGGCGGCCAATTCGAATTGCGCATCGAGTTGCGCGGGCACATCCTTCAGCGAATGCACGGCAAGATCGGCGCGGCCTTCGGCCAGCGCGATTTCGAGTTCCTTGAGGAACAGGCCCTTGCCGCCGATCGCGGCCAACGATCGATCCAGCACTTCGTCGCCGCGCGTCGACAGCGGCAGCAACTCGACCGTCAGATCCGGATGCGCGTCGCGCAGGCGCTGCGCGACGTGCCCGGCCTGCCACAACGCGAGCGGGCTCTTGCGGGTGGCGATGCGCAATGCGAAAGCAGACATGGGGCGGGAAAGTGCGGAAATTCGACTTCCCAGTATCGCATCGTTCGTCGCATGCCGTCCCCGCGCTCTGACGTTTGGGCCGCGATCCGGCGCACGACGCCATGGAGGCCAGCCGGGACATCCAAGGCAGCGCGTTGGGCCGTGGCTCAGGTTACTGAACGGTGCCGACGTCCTGTTCGCACGCGTTCAGTTTCTCCCCGAAAGACTGAACGCGTTTTCCGAGCACAAAGGAGACCGACATGAACACGAAGAAGCTTCCACTGGTTACCGCGATCCTGCTGGCCGCCACCGCCATGGCCGGTTACGCGTTCACTCCCGCACCGACCGGCGGCCAATCGAGCGTGGCCGAACGCGGTGCGCCCGACCTCGATTGCAAACTCACGTTTTCGCTGACCGGCTGGTCGCTGCTTTACAAGCATGCAGACGGCGTGGGCCGGGTGACCTGCGAGAACGGGCAGTCGATGCCGGTGAAAATCTCGGTGCGGGGCGGTGGTTTGACCGCCGGCAAGTGGCATGTCGACAACGGCAAGGGCAAGTTCACCGACGTGCACACCATCCGCGATGTATTGGGCCACTACGCTCAAGGCGGCGCGCATGCGGGCGTGGTCAAGTCCGCCGAAGCGCAAGTGCTGACCAAGGGCACCGTTTCGCTGGCACTCGCCGGCCATGGCGAAGGCATCGATCTGGGCGTCGATGTCGGCGCGTTCACCATCAGCCGCCGGTAATCCCATTCGGCGATGCGTGCTGCAGGCTGCGGCATTCGCCGCAGCCTGCTTTTTGTGAGGTCACATCACGGCGAAATCGATGCGCCGCTCGCGCATCGGAATCTGGTGGCGCGCGGACCGTCAGGCCTCGCTGCCGCGCAATTCCCGTACGGCCGTTTCCATTGTCCCGGCGCTGCTCGATGTTCCCTCCATCGGCGTGCCCACCGACAACTCTACGTGCGCGCGAAACCGCCGTGGCAGGCGGGCGCGCCCCAGTTTCGAGTCGCGCCGACTCCACATGCTGCGCCACAGGCCGCGCAGCGCCATTGGAATGACGGGTACCGGCCGCCGCGCGAGGATCTTTTCGGCGCCAAGCCGGAACGGCGCGATCTCGCCATCGAGCGTCAGGCCGCCTTCGGGGAAGATGCACACGAGTTCGCCTTCGGCCAGCGCGGCATCGACGGCGTCGAACGCGCGCGCCATGAGCTTGGGATGTTCCTTGCCGCCCGCTATGGGGATGGCCTTGGCGGCACGGAACACGAAACTGAGCACGGGCACCTTGAAGATCTTGTAGTACATCACGAAGCGCACCGGCCGCCGCACGCTGCCCATGATGATCAGCGCGTCCATGAAGCTGACGTGGTTGCAGACCAGCAGCGCCGGTCCCTCGTCTGGAATGCGTTCCAGGCCATTCGTTCGCACGCGGTACAGCACGCTGATCAGCAGCCAGTCCACGAAGCGCATCAGGAATTCGGGCACCAGCAGGAAGATCCACAGCGTCACCGCGGCATTCAGGAGCGCCGTGACGAGGAACAACTGCGGAATCGTGAGCCCCGCCGCGAGCGTGCCGAAAGCGAACACCGCGGCCACCACCAGGAACACCGCATTGATGATGTTGTTGCCGGCGATCACGCGTGACAGTTCGCCACCCGGTGTGCGGCTTTGCACCAGTGCGAACAGCGGCACGATGAAAAACCCCGCGAACAGGCCAAGCAACGTCATGTCCAGCGCGATCCACTTGTTCCCGGGTGCCTGCAGGAAGGCCACCCAGTCGAGACCGGTGTAGGCCGGCGCGGCATGCCGCGCGAAGTACAACAGGATGCCGAACAACGTCATCCCGAAGGCGCCCAGCGGCACCAGTCCGATCTCGACTTTGTGACCGGACAGTCGTTCACACAACAACGAGCCGATGCCGACGCCGATCGAGAACAGCGCCAGCACCAGGATTTCCACGCTGGCGCCGCCGCCGAGATACAACCGCGTGTAGTTCGGCAGTTGCGCGGTCACCACGCCGCCGAAGAACCAGAACCACGAAATGCCGAGGATCGAGTTGAACACCGCACGCTGCCTGGCGGCGAGTTTCAACACGCGCCCGCTTTCGACGATGAAGTTCCAGTTGAATTTCAGGTTCGGCGCTGCCGCGGGCACGCGCGGAATCGCAAGGCTGGCGGCAAGCCCCAGCACTGCAATGCCGATCACGAGTGCCGCAGCTGCCAGCCAGCCGAAGTGCGACGCCATCGCCGCGCCGCCGGCGATCATGCCGACGAGGATCGCGATCGAGGTGCCGGTCTCGACCAGGCCATTGCCGCCCACCAATTCGCCGCGTTCGAGCACCTGCGGCAGGATCGCGTACTTGATCGGCCCGAACACCGTCGAATGCAGGCCCATCAGGAACAGCACCACGAACAGCAGCGTCGGACTGCGCGCGTAGAAACCCCACGCCGCGATGCACATCGCGGCGATCTCGAACACCTTCACCCAACGGATCAGCGTGTGTTTCTCGTATTTTTCCGCGAGTTGTCCCGCGCTTGCCGAGAACAGGAAGAACGGCAGGATGAACAACGCGGGCGCGAGATTCGAATAGAACCCGATCTGGCTGGTCGACAGCCCCAACTGGAACCCGACCAGCACGATCGTCGCATTGCGGAATGCGTTGTCGTTGAACGCGGCGAGCGCCTGCACCGCGAAGAATGGTGCGAAGCGGCGTTTACCCAGCAGGCGAAATTGGTTCATGCGATCCCCGTCGTCCCGGCCGGAACCGGGTTATTGTGCCCGCGATTGGTGCATCGCAGGTTGGGCTGACACCAAGCTTCATCCGGTGGAAGCCCAACGCGGGCGTGGATCACGACGTTGGGCTTCGAGTTGCTCAGCCCAACCTGCATGGGCAACGAAACAGGTGCCG
>JAGWZT010000258.1 GCA_018971925.1 Lysobacteraceae bacterium
CAGCGCGGGCGTGTCGGGGCGCGATGGATAGTGGAACTCGACGTGCTCGAACGCGAGTGCGCCTTGCGACGTCCGGGGCAGCGGTTCCGGTTGCGCGGGATCGGCGATCGAAGCGCGCTCGGCCAGCAATTCGCCGATCCGTCCCATCGAACCCGCCGCACGCAGGACGTCGCCCCATACGCCGCCCAGCGCGCCCACCGAACCTGCTGCCATCACGGCGTACAGCACGAACTGGCTCAACAGCCCTGCGTCCATCGTGCCGGCCAGCACGTCGCGTGCGCCCGCCCACAGCACCAGCGTGACGGCGCCGAAGATCAGCACGATCACGCCGCCGGTCAGGACTGCGCGTGCGGCGATGCGCTTCTGCGCCGCACGCAGCGCGCGCAGCACCGCATCGGCGTAGCGTGCGCTCTCGATGCCTTCGCGCGCGTAAGCCTTGACCGCGTGCACGGCGTTCAATGTCTCGTTGGCGATCGCGCTGGTGTCCGCGATGCGATCCTGGTTGGCGCGGGCAAGGCGCGTCAGGCGGCGGCCGTACAATGCAATCGGCACGATGACGATCGGGATCACCAGCGCGGTGAAGCCCGCCAGCCGCGGGCTGGTCCACACCATCAGCGCCGCCGCGCCGATCACCATCACCACGCTGCGCAGCGCGATGGAAATGCTGGATCCGATCAGCGTCTGCACCACCTCGGTGTCGGTGCCGAGGCGGGAAATGAGTTCACCGACGCGCGTGCGTTCGTAGAACGCGACGTCCAGCCGGATCAGGTGCGAATACAGGATGTCGCGCAAGGCCGCGATCGCGCGCTCGCCCAGCACGGTGATGCAGAAGTAGCGGCCCGCGGTCGCGATCGCCAACACCAGCGCCAGCACGAACAGCACCAGGAAGGTTTCGTTGACCAGCGCGGAATCGTGGCTGGCGAAGCCGCGGTCGATCATGTGCCGCACCGCGACCGGCAGCGCCAGGGTCGCGGCCGACGACAACGCGAGGAAAAACAGCCAGCCTGCCGCGAGCGCGCGATGCCGGCGCATGTACGGCCACAACGCGCCGAGCGCGGCAAGCTGGCGGGCAGGGCGCTGGGGTTCGCGCTCGAACGAATCGGTCATCGGTTCGAAGTGGGGGCGCGACGTACCGCTTCAATGCCGTGATCGCCCCTCTCCCTCCGGGAGGTGGGAGTGGAGCGCGTCATGCGGGGTCGCGGATCACCAGCAACCGGCGTTCGGTCATGTCTTCGATCGCGTAGCGGATCCCTTCGCGGCCGAAGCCGGAAAGTTTCACGCCGCCATAGGGCATGTTGTCGACGCGGAAACTCGGGATGTCGCCGACCACCACGCCGCCTTCGACCAGTGTGTCCCACGCGCGCATCGCGTGCGTGAGGTTGTCGGTGAACAGGCCCGCCTGCAGCCCGTAGTCGGAATTGTTGACCGTGGCGAGTGCGGCATCGAAATCCTCGAACGGCTCCAGCAGCGCGACCGGTCCGAAGGCTTCCATGCGATTGAGCTTTGCCGCGTGCGGGACGTCTTCCAGCACCGTCGCATCCAGCATGTTGCCCTTGCGCTTGCCGCCGCAGAGGATTTTGGCGCCGATCTTCCTGGCTTCGGCGATCCAGCCCTCCAGCCTTTGCGCGGCGGTTTCGTCGATCATTGGTCCGAGAAAGGTCTCCGGATCCTTCGGGTCACCGGCTTTCAATTTCTTCGTGGCCGCGACGAAGCGCCCCTTCACTTCCTCGTACAGCGAGGCGTGCACCAGGATGCGCTGCACGCCGATGCAGCTTTGTCCGGACTGGTAAAAGCTGCCCGAGATCAGGCGCGACACCACGAAATCCAGCCGGGGCTTCTGGTCCGCATCGACGATGCATGCTGCGTTGCCGCCGAGTTCCAGCACCACCTTCTTTTTCCCGGCGCGCGCCTTGAGTTCCCAGCCGATCTGGCCGCCGGTGAACGACAGCAATTTCAGGCGCTCGTCCTCGACAAACGGGCCGGCATCCCCGATGCGGCAGGGCAGGATCGAGAACGCACCCTTCGGCAGATCGGTCTCGGCCAGCACTTCGCCGATGATCAGCGCGCCGATCGGCGTGCGTTCGGACGGTTTCAGCACGAACGGACATCCCGCCGCGATCGCGGGTGCGACCTTGTGCGCGACCAGGTTCAACGGGAAATTGAACGGCGTGATGAACGAGCACGGCCCCAACGGCACGCGCTTGACGAAACCGCGGTAGCCCTTGGTGCGCGCGGAAATTTCCAGGTTCACGATTTCGCCGTCGATGCGCGTGGATTCATCGGCGGCGATGCGGAAGGTGTCGATCAAGCGCTCGGCTTCACCCTGTGAGTCCTTGATCGGCTTGCCGGCTTCGACGCACAACGCGTAGGCAAGGTCATCCTTGCGCTTGGCGAAGCGTTCGACACAGTGTTCGAGTACGGTGCGGCGCTGGTACGGTTTCATCGCGGCCATCGGCGCGGCGGCTTTGGCTGCGGCACCGATCGCGGCGTCGATGGCCTTGGCGTCCGCCATGGCCACGCGTGTCGCGACCTTGCCCGAATATTTGTCCAGCACCGGAAGATCGGCACCCGCTTCGACAGGCCGGTTGGCGAGGTAATACGGGTAGTGGCTTTTCAGTTTGGGCTTGCCGGGCATGCTGGCTTTCCTTGGGACGTGATGGGCCTCTTAACGCTACGGGCGCATGCGTCAAAGTTGCGTATCGGGGCTGTCCACCTTGAGTTTGAGTTCGCCATCCGCGAGCCGCGCGCGAACGCGCGCACCGGCGCGCATGCCCGTCGCGGAACGCAGCACCCGGTCGGATTCGTCGAACAGGATCGCGTAGCCGCGCTTGAGGACATCCAGCGGGCTGACGGCGTTCAATGCCCGGGCAAGTTCGGCGAGGTGCAGACCGCGCCGTTCCGTGTCGTGCGCCCATGCCGCGCGCAGGCGGCGAACGAGCTCGGTGTTGTTCCGCGCGAACTGTTCCACCCGCGAGCGTGGATGCCGGTGCAGCAGGCGGACGTGCAGTTGTGCGATGCGCGAGGCCGCGCGTTCGTGCACCAGCGCGCGCGCGCGCAGCAGGCGTTCGCGCATGACGTCCATGCGTTCGCGGCCGGTAGCGAGGCGCTGCCGCGGGTCTTGCATGTTCAGGCGGATCGCAAGGTGGTCGAGGTGTTGCACGGTGTTTCGCGCGCGGCGTTGCCAGGCTTGTCGCAGGCGCGTTTCGTGCTGGCCGAGCGTCCGCTGCAACGCTTCGCCATCGGGCAGGATCAGTTCCGCCGCCACGGACGGCGTGGGCGCGCGCAGGTCGGCGACGAAATCGCTGATGGAAAAATCGATTTCGTGCCCGACCGCGGAAACCACCGGCACCGGGCTGGCCACGATCGCGCGCGCCACGCCTTCGTCGTTGAAGGCCGCGAGGTCTTCCAGCGAGCCGCCGCCGCGTGTCACCAGCAGCACGTCGTAGCGATCCGGCCCGGCGGCCTTGCGCAACATTGCCGCGATCTGCGCCGGGGCCTCGGCGCCTTGCACCAGCACCGGCAACACGTCGATTTCGGTCAGTGCGAAGCGCCTGCGCGCGACCGACAGCACGTCGCGAACCGCCGCGCCGCTGGCGGAGGTAATCACGCCGATGCGGCGCGGAAAGCCTGGCAGCGCGCGCTTGCGCGCTTCGTCGAACAAGCCTTCCGCCTGCAGTTTGGCTTTCAGTTGTTCGAACGCGCGGCGCAGGGCGCCCTCACCGGCGTCTTCCAGGTGTTCGAGGATGAGTTGGAAGCTGCCGCGTGCCTCGTACAGGCTCACCCGCGCGCGCGCCAGCACCCGTGCACCATTGCCGGGA
>JAGWZT010000259.1 GCA_018971925.1 Lysobacteraceae bacterium
TCCAGGCGCTCGGTCAAGGCCGTGGCATCGGGCACGTCCGGCACCGGCGCGTCAAATTGCGCCATCACGTGCTCGGTCATCGCAATGACGTCGCGCAGCGCATCGCAGCCTTCGCGGTCCAGCGACGCATCGGCGCTGCGTACACGGCGGATCCAGACTTCCAGCGGCGCCAACATCGTCGCCAGCGAATCGACACCGACCATCGCGATGGCACCATGCAGCGTATGCACGGAACGCACGAGTTCGTCATCGACCCTGGCTTCGAATGCCGCGTCACGCGTCAGGTAGCCGCGCATGCCGTCGAGATGCTGGCCGACCTCGGTGCGCAATACGTCGAGCAGGATCGGATCGATGAGCGGCAGGCCGGATACCGGCGACGTGATGACCGGCCCGAACGGCGGAGCGATGGCCACTTCGTCGGTCTGCTCGGGTTCGGCCAAAGGCACCCAGCGGCGCACCCGACGCACGACCTTGTGGTAACCCTGCGCAAGATCCTCCACCCGCGCCGGCTGCCCGGAGACCAACTTGTCGGCGGTCTGCATGATCGCATCGAGCGGCGGATCGATCGTCACGCTCTCGCCCTGCAAGCCTGCATGCAGCTTCGGCAACGTCGCCACCGCGGTTTCGACCAGCGCCTGCACGTTCGCGTCGGGCGCGATGGTCTGGTCGAGCACGCGGTTGAGCATGTTCTCGACTTTCCAGCTGAATTCGCCCAGCGCAATGGCACCCACCAGTCGCCCGGAGCCCTTGAGCGTGTGGAAGGAACGCCGCACGTTCTTCAGCGCGTCCAGATCTTCCGGATTCGACTTCCATGCCGGCAGGTTGACATTGATGTTGGCGATTTCCTCGCCGACTTCTTCGACGAAAACCTCGCGGATTTCCTCGTCGATGCCCGCGGCGTCCTGGAACGACATATCCACCGGAGTGCCTTCACCGGCGATCGGTTCCAGAACCTCTTCTTCGACGTCGACCCATTTGCCCGGTCCCGCCCCGGGAACCGTGAAGGCCCCGGCGGCCGGCGCGGGTTGCACGAGCGCAACCGGCGCCGCAGGTTCGACCGGTGCGGCCACTTCGGTTTCCGCGGGCTCCGCCGACACCGCCGCTGGCGGCGGCGGCTGCGGCGCACGTGCCGGCGCGACGGCTTCCGCCGATTGCATCGGTTGCGCCGGTTCGCGGCGCGCCGGGACCGGCCAGTAGTGGAGCAGCCCCAGGCTGTGCTGGGCGCCATCGAGAATGCGGCTGTCGCTCGCGTTCACGTCGTGGCCCAGCTCGAGGTAATACTCGACGCCAGCCACGACATCAGCGAGCTGGTCCATCTCGTCGACGGTGGGCACCTTGCGGTCGCCGATCAGTTCGTTGCCGATGTAGCGATCAATGCCTTCCACCAGGTTCGCCGGGCGCTCCAGGTTGAGGATGCGCAGCGCGCCGCCGACTTCGGTCAGCAGGCGCGGCACTTCGGCCAACTGCTCGTGCGACCACGACGACTCGATGAATGCGGTGATGTGTTCCTTGACCTTGCCGAGATTGGCGCCAGCTTCGTGCATCAGCGCGCGCATGATCTTGCGCGCTTCGCTGCGCGGCAGGGTGTCGTCCGCTTGGCTGTCCGCGCCGAGATGCTCGATGTGTTCATCCAGCGATGCATCGACGTACAACAGCGCGCTGGCAACGTCGAGGATGGTTTCCGGCCTGGCTTCGCGCTTGCCATCGATCATCTCGACGATGGTCTGCCGCTGCTCACCAATCATCCTGGCAGGCGCTTCGAGCCCCAGGACGCCCAGCGTATCGCCGATCCGGTGCAGCACCTCAACCTGCGGCGCGAGCTGCTGCGGATTGCGGTCTTCGCGACGCAGGAAGATGTCGAGGCCTTCCTTGACGCGCAAAAGATCCTCGCGGACAGCCTTGGCGACCGTGTCCAGCAACGCGCGATTGCGCCCGGACATGGCCGCGCGCGCGCGATCGAGCTCGGCTTCGGTCGGCACCATCCGGTCCAGCGCAAAGCACTGCGAAATGGCTTCGCTGCGACCGGGACCCGGTGTGGCCTGCGCGACGTAATACAAAAGCGTGCGGGTGAGCTCGCGCGTGTCCTCGTCGTCGCACACTTCTTCGCCCTGGTCCTGCACATGGCGAACGGTGCGGTCGAGGTGGCCGAACTGCTGCCGCAGGCTGGCAAGGTGATGATCCAGCCGGCCTTGCTGCAGGGTTTCCAGGACACCGCCCGCAATCCACCACAGCCGGCGCGCGGACTCGGCGTGACACACGGCGCGCAATTCGTCCATGCAGTCGCGCATTTCCGCAAAGTTCGGCTGCTTGCCTTGCGTCCACGCAAGCAGTTGCACCTGGAAACGCGCGCGGATCTGGGTGACGCGCTGGCGCAAGTCGGCGAAGGGATACGCCGCACGCGCGCCCGCCGCATCGGGCGGCAGTGGGTGATCCAGATCGGGATGGAACAGCACGCGCTGGTCGGCGGGTTCCGCACCGTACGCATCGCGCAATTCATTCAGCAACGGCAACAAGACGATCGGGATGTCCTTGTGGCCGCTTTCGATCAGGTCGAGGTAATCGGGCAACTGCACCAACCCGCGCATCAAGGCACCCATGGCCTCTTCGCGATCGGTCACCCTCCCGTCCAGCACGGCCTGCGCCAGACACTCCATTTCCTGATCGAGCTCCGCGGCGCCGTACAACTCGACGATGCGCAACGTGCCGAGCACCTGGTGCAGCAGGCCGACGCAACTCTGCATCGAGCGCACGTCCGTCGCGTCTTCGGCGAAGGTTTCGAGCGCCTGGCGTGCCTCCGACAGCAGTTCGTCGATTTGCGGCTTGACCCAGCCAAGGGTCGAGAAGTCGATGTGTTCTTCAAGTCGCATCGTCGGTTTCCGCGCAACGCCTTCCACTTCCTGCGCCATCGTATCGGGCGCGACCGAAGCCACGCCGGTTTCGCCGGTCGCCGTGGACATCATGTCGTCACCCGCTGTCATGGACGGTTGTACCGATTACGCCGGCAGCTTGAAGTCAGCTACCGAACGACGCAGCTCCTGCGCGAGTTGCGCAAGGTTGCCGATCGATTCGGCCGTCTGGTTGGCGCCCACCGAAGTCTGTGCGGTGATCTGCTGAATCGAGCTCATCGTCGAACTGATGTTGGTGGCCGCCGCGGACTGCTGTTTCGCGGCGCTGGAGATGCCCTGAATCAGTCCGGCGAGATTGTTCGAAACCTTTTCGATTTCACCCAGCGCGGTGCCGGCGTCCTCGGCCAGCCGGGCACCATTGACCACCTGCGTGGTGGTCTGCTCCATGGAGCTGACCGCTTCGTTGGTATCGGTCTGAATGGTCTGCACCAGCGTTTCGATTCGCTTCGTTGCACCGGTGGCGCGTTCGGCCAATCGCTGCACTTCGTCCGCGACCACCGCGAAGCCGCGGCCCGCCTCGCCCGCCGACGCGGCCTGAATGGCCGCGTTCAGCGCCAGAATGTTGGTCTGCTCGGCGATGTCGTTGATGAGTTCGACGATCGAGCCGATTTCCTGCGAAGACTCGCCGAGGCGCTTGATGCGCTTGGACGTCTCCTGGATCTGCTCGCGGATCGAATCCATGCCGCTGATCGTCTGGCGCACGATCTGGGCACCGTTCGATGCGATCTGCACCGAGCGCTGCGCCACTTCCGCGCTGTCGGCGGAGTTCTTGGACACCTGGTCGATGGACACCGCCATTTCGTTGATCTTCGACGAGGCGGACGTGATCTGTTCGGCCTGCTGGTTGGCAGCGTCCGCCAGATGTTTGGCGGTGGCCTGGGTTTCCTGGGCTGCCGACGATACCC
>JAGWZT010000260.1 GCA_018971925.1 Lysobacteraceae bacterium
CGTCCACGTTTCGGGCGACGGAACGTAATCCTGAATCCGGCGCAGCACCAGCGGTACCCGATCGCGCTTCCGCGGTGGTCGTGACTCTTTCTACACACGCGTTGTCGACAATGGTCGGCGACCGGGCATGTCGGCCCGGGAAACGGGTTTCCCGCGCACGAAAAACTGCCATGAACAAAACCGCAAATGCTTCGGCCCTGGGTTACGGCGCGTTCGCGCTGACCCTGTGGTTGAACAGCATGGCTCCGGCCGGATGGTTCAACCAGCCATGGAACAACAGCCTTCTGCAGTTGCTCACGGCCGTGCTCGGCGGGTGCGTGCTTGCGATCGCCGGCGTCCTGCAATGGCGCCGCGGAAATTCCCTCGACACACTGCTGTTCCTCGCTTTCGCGGCGTACTGGTGGATCGGCGCGCTGTACCAGCACGCACTCGCTGACGGAGACCGCGCGGCGACCTCCGCCGGATTCCTCGGCTGGTATTGCATGGTGTGGGCGTTTCTGGTTTTCTGCGCGTGGATCGCCGCATGCCGCGACGGCGTCGCCCGCATGCTGTTCACGGCAGGTTTGTGCCTGTCGCTTTTCACGGCCGCCCTTTCCAACTGGGCCCACCTCGACGCCCTGGCGGTGCTGGGCGGATACCTTGGCCTCGTGACCGCCGTGGTCGGGATTTACATCGCGGCCGCCGAAGCCGTCAACGAAATCCACGGGCATGCGGTGCTGCCGCTGGGCGAAAACCCTGCTGATCACGGATCAGGCGTGTTTTGAAACGGCTGTTGTTAAAAGTCATTCCATGGATGGACGTTCTGATGCTCTCGAATCAGGGAAACCTCCGACTATCAATACCGCTCAACGAAGCAGCGATCAGGGACGATCGCATAAAAATGCCCTTCGCTGGTGCGCCGCCGCATCCCGTGCTAGCTTTGCGGCATGGCATCACCCCGCGTCATCAAGAAGTACCCCAATCGTCGTCTCTACGACACCCGCGTCTCCAGTTACATCACGCTGGAGGAAGTGCGGCAATTGGTGCTTTCCGGGGAGGCCTTCGAAGTCCGCGACGCCAAGACCAACGAGGACCTGACCCGCGCGGTGCTTTTGCAGATCATCGCCGAGCACGAGCAGCACGGACAGCCGATCTTCTCGACCGCGCTGTTGTCCCAGATCATCCGCTTCTACGGCGATGCCATGCAGGGCTTCGTCGGTGGCTACCTCGAGAACAGCCTCAAGGTTTTCCTGGAACAACAACACAAGTTCCGCGACCAGTTGAACAGCCTGCTCGGGCAAACGCCCTGGTCGATGCTGAACGAGGTCACCGAGCGCAACATCGAATTGTGGCGCTCGCTGCAGTCAGGCGCGTCTGGCAACACCAAGCCGGCACCCGACACCGATTCCGACACCGGCAAACCGGCGCGCAAGCGCCGTTGACACTCCGGGTCCGGCTTCGTACCATCGCCCGATTGCTGCGGCGCACCATGTGCCGCTGCGCATCAATAGAGAGATTTCAATGAGCAAGCGTGTAGCCGTCATCACCGGCGGCATCGGCGGTCTGGGCACCGCCATCTGCAGGAAACTTGCGGAAGACGGCCGTCAGGTCATCGCCGCCGACCTGGGCAGCCGCCAGGATCGTCTCGAAGCATTCCGCGAAGAGACCCGCGAATACAACGGCAACATCGTGTTCGCTCCGGCCGACGTCGCGAACTTCGAAGATTGCGCCAATCTCGTCAACCACGTCACCGAAAAATACGGAAGCGTGGACATCGTGGTCAACGCCGCCGGCATCACCCGCGACACCAGCCTCAAGAAGATGAGCCAGGCGCAGTGGAGCGACCTGATGCACGTCAACCTCGACGGCGTGTTCAACATGTGCCGCAACACCGTCGATGGCATGACCGCGCGCAGCTTCGGCCGCATCGTCAACATCAGTTCGGTCAATGGCCAGACCGGCCAGTTCGGCCAGACCAACTACTCCGCCGCCAAGGCCGGCATGCACGGCTTCACCATGGCGCTGGCCCGTGAAGTCGCGAAAAAAGGTGTGACGGTCAACAGCGTGTCGCCCGGCTACTGCAAGACCGACATGGTGATGAAGGTGCCGGAGGACATCCGTGCCCAGATCGTCGCGCAGATTCCGGTTGGGCGCCTCGGCGAGCCCTCCGAAATCGCTCGCACCGTGGCGTTCCTCACCGCCGACGACGCCGGGTTCATCACCGGCGCCAACATCCCCGTGAACGGCGGCTATTTCATGTCGTTCTGAAGCCGCGCCGGCGAATCGCCGGCGCGCATGACTTCCTGCCCTGTCCTCGAACGCCATGCGGTGTAGGCTGCTCTCCTTCAGCCGAAGGAGGACGCCGTCATGCGTTGGTTCGCCGTTGTGCTGGTCTTCGCTTCCGCCCCTTTGCTCGCCGCCGTTCCGTCGCCGGAACGTGCGCTGACCGATCCCGCCTCGATCCAGTCGGCCAGCAATCCCGCCGCGCACCCGGTTCCGATCCACGACCTGTTCTTCACGCACGGCGTGGCGGGCGCGACATGGTCGCCGGACGGTCGCGCAATCGTGATTTCCACCAATACCACCGGCCGCTTCAACCTGTGGAAGGTTCCGGCCGCGGGCGGTACGCCGGTACAGGTGACACGCTCGGACGATCGCCAGTACGGCGCGGCTTGGTCGCCCGACGGCAAGTGGATCGTGTACGAATCCGACCAGGGCGGCAACGAGCAATTCAGGCTGTACGCCGTGCCGGCAAACGGCGGCAAACCCGTCGATCTGACGCCGAAGCCCGACGTCTCCAACACCGGCGCGCTGTTTTCGCCCGACGGTCGGCAGGTCGCCTTCAACATCAAGCCGAAAACCGCCTCGGTCTCCGACATCGCCCTGCTCGACTGGAAGACGCACACGATCCGCCGGCTGACCCACGAGGCGAGCAAGGACCATCTTTGGCAGGTGGTGGCGTGGAGCCATGACGGCCGCAGCGTATACGCCAACCGCATCAATGCCGGTTTCACCGACGCCAGCGTGTGGCGCATCGACGTGACCACCGGCAAGGCGACGGAACTGACACCGCACCAAGGGCAGGTGCTGATCATGGGCAGCGCGGTGTCGCCGGATGGCCGTTGGCTGGCCGTGGCCTCGAACGCCGAAACCGGCACCAATCACGCTGCACTCTATGACACCTCGAAGCACGCCTACCGCTGGCTCACCAAGGATCCGTGGGAGTCCATGACCGGCAACTTCTCGCCGGCCGGCAAACAGGTGCTCTACACCATCAATGCCGATGGACGCAGCGACGTTTTTCTCTACGACATCGCTGCGAGCCAGTCGCACAAACTCGCGCTGCCCGATGGACTGAACCTGCCGGCCGGCAATCCCGATTCGTTCACCAGTGACGGTTCGCGCCTGCTGGTCTCGCACCAGAGTTCCAGCGAACCCGCCGATTACTGGATCTATCCGGTCGCCGGCGGCTCACCGCGCCAGCTCACGCATTCCGCGCTGCCGAGCATCAAGCCGGATGCGCTGCCGCGTTCGCAACTGGTGCACTACAAGAGTTTCGACGGCACGGTGATCAGCGCGTTCCTGTGGATGCCCGCGAACCTGAAGGGCGACGGCGCCGCGCCCGGCGTGGTGCTGCCGCACGGCGGCCCGACCGGGCAGACCGTCGACAGTTTCAACCGCACCGCGCTGGCGCTGGCTTCGCGCGGCTACGTCGCCATCGCGCCCAACGTGCGCGGCTCGACCGGCTACGGCATGGCCTTCCAGAAAGCCAACATCAAGGACCTCGGCGGCGGCGATCTGCAGGACGAGGTCTACGCCGCGAAATTCCTC
>JAGWZT010000261.1 GCA_018971925.1 Lysobacteraceae bacterium
CGCGCAGCACGACCGCACGCACGTTGTGGTCGGCGCGCGCGGCGCGGATGAGCGCGGCGGTGGATTCGCCGCCGATCTTTCCCGCCGGCTGCTTGCCCGCGACGATGTCGCCTTCGGCCACGATCACCGCGACCTGCGGCTTGCCGATCCCGAGGTCGAGGGTCTGCGGCAGGTATTGCGCCAGATCGACCGCACGGAAACCGGTACCGTTGTCGGTGACGACGCCGTGTTTCTGCATCAGCTTGACGATCTGCTCGCGGGTGGCGAGGCCATCCACCCAATGCAGCTTCAGCGCCAGTTGCGCGACATCGCCGTTGGCGGCCGGAATCTCTGCGGGCAGGTTGTCGATCTGCTGGCCCAGCGTGGCCGGATCGATGTGGCGCAGCTTGCCGACTTCGTCGAGCCACGTGTTCCACAGCCCGCCCATCCAGTACCTATCGGCTTCGAGCGCGGCCGGCGATGGCTGGTCCAGGATGAACGGCTCGGCCGCGGACTTGAACTCACCCACGCGGAACAGGTGCGCGCTGACGCCCAGCTTGTCCAGCAGGGTTTTGTAATAGCTGCGATAGTCTGACAACCCGGTGATCGAAATCGAACCGGCGGGATCGAGCAGCACCTCGTTGGCGTGCGCCGCGAGCAGGTACTGCATCTGGCCGAGGTCGGTGCCCCACGCGACCACCGGCTTGCCGGCGTCACGGAAGCGATCGAGCGCCGCCGCGACTTCCTCCAGCGCGCCCATGCCGCCGAACTGCAGTTTCGACGGATCGAGCAGGATCCTCGTGATGCGCGAATCATGCGCGGCATGGTCGATCGCGGCGACCAGGTCGCGTACCTGCACCTGGCCGGTGGAACCGCCCGACGCCCGCGCCAGCGCACGCGCGGCAGGATCGACGCTGTACTGCTCGACCAGCATGCCGTCGGGCTGCAGCAGCAGCACGGTGTCCGGCCCGACCTTCGGCGCGCCGCGAAAAACCAGCCCCAGGATCAGCAGCAGTATCCCGAAGAACAAGACGTTGATGATGACCAGCCGCGTGATGTTGATGCCGCGGCCCACCGCACGCACGAACCACGCGACACCGCGTCCCGTTGGATTGCTCATGCTGGCGACCCCCTGCCCGAGGAATGCGAAGTTTTCAGCGTAGCTCGGCATGCAGCGCGCGTCACGCTGCCCTGCATCGTTTCTTCCCGATCTTCTGATCGGAAGGGGGTTGCAGGAGGGCCGGAAGGCCCGACCGGGTCGCGGCTTCCGCCGCTCCTACAAGGGAACCCGCGTATCGATACCGGCGGGCGTGATCGCCAGCCGCCGCCAATCGTCGCCGCGTGTCTGGCGCATCCAGCGCGCGAACAACAGCACCGCCGCCGCGGTCAGTCCGGCGATCAGGCCCACCCACATGCCGCGCACACCATGCCCCGCGCCGAACGCCAGCCACGCGCCGATCGGCATGCCGACGCCCCAATACGCGAAGGCGGTGATCAGCATCGGCATGCGGGTGTCCTTCAAACCGCGCAGCGCGCCGTTCGACACCACTTGTATGCCGTCGGAAAACTGGAAGATGCCGGCCAGGATCAGCAGTTGCGCGGCCAGCGCGATCACGTGCGGATCGCCCGAATAGACGTGCGCGATCGCGTGCGGGATCGCGAACATCAGCGTCGCCGAGACCGCCTGCGTGGCGAGTGTCAACGCGATGCCGCAGAATCCCGCATAGCGCACCGCATGCGCGTCGCCACGCCCGGCCGCGTTGCCAACCCGCACCGTCACGGCCAGCGCCAGGCCCAGCGGAACCATGAAGGTCACCGACGCCACGTTGATCGCGATCTGGTGTCCGTCGATCGCGACGGTGCCGAGCCGGCTGATCAGCAACGCCGAAATCACGAACAACCCGGCTTCCATCAGCAATGTCACCGCCATCGGCACACCGATCCACAGCAAATGCCGGATCGCCTGCCAGTCGGGGCGCTCCATGCGGACGAACAGATCCAGGTCGCGGAAACGTTTGCCGAATTTCAGGTAGGCCAGGAACGCCAGCAACTGCAGCCACAACGCCAGCGCGTTGGCGATGCCGCTGCCGCGCGCGCCCAACGCCGGGAATCCGAACTTGCCGTAGATCATGATCCAGTCCAGCGGCACCAGCACCGCGAGCCCGAACAGCCCGAACAACATGGTCGGGCGCGTCCAGCTGGAACCCTCGCACAAGCCGCGCAGCGCGAAATAGCCGCACAGCCCGGGCGCGCCCCAGCTCAACGCGTGCAGGAACGCCTGCACGTCATCGGTCAGCGCAGGATCCACCCCGATCAGGCGCAGCAGCGGCCCGGCGTGACGCGCACCGAACCACAGTAGCACCGACATGCCCGCGGCCAGCCACAACGCCTGCCGGAACAGCGGCCCGATTTCGCCGCGCCGATTGGCGCCATCCAGCTGCGCGACCGAGGGTGACAGCGCCATCATCACCCCGACCGCGCTCACCAATCCCAGCACCCACACATTGGCTCCCACCGCGACCGCGGCCAGGGTGTGCGCGTTGTAATGTCCGGCCAGCGCGACGTCCACCGCGCTCATGCCGACGGCGGACAACTGGCCGGCGATCAGCGGCAGCGCCAGTTTCACCGTCGCTCGAATTTCGCGTGCAAAACGCGCGCGATCCAAGGCTAAAATCGAGGCCATTGCCGGAAACCCGATGATGCAAGAGACGCCAACGCAACCTGCCGAAGCCGCGCCTGCACCGCCCTCGTCATTGGGCAACTGCGAGAACTGCGGCGCGCCGCTGTACGGCAAGTACTGCTATGCCTGCGGCCAGCCGACCCACGGCCTGGTGCGGCACTTCGGCAGCGTGCTCTCCGACATCGCCGACAGCGTGCTCAATGTCGACGAGCGACTGTTCCGCACTATCGGGCCATTGTACTTCCGGCCGGGCAAACTCACGCTGGATTATTTCGCGGGCAGGCGCGCGCGCTACGTGACGCCGTTCCGGATGGTGTTCTTCCTCGCGATCGTCGCGTTCTTCGCGGTGCAACTGACCGTGCGCGCCGGCTTCACCCACATCGACAAGGCGGTCAGCATTTCGCCCTCATCCAGCGCGCCGGTGGCGGCGACGCCGAAATCCAATCCGGCCGAACCGGACAACGGCCCGTTTTCACACGGCAACATCTCCTTCAACGATCACGTGATCTGGAATCGCGACACCCAACCGTTCGCCATCCGCTGGCTTCCCGGCGCCGCCAACGACTGGCTCAACGACCTGATCGGCAACGCGCAGCAACAACTGCACCAGATGAATGCCGGTTCCTGGACCGATCAGCAGAGCGCGCGCCAGAAATTCACGCTTGGCATGTTCTCGGCGTGGCCCACGGTGCTGTTCCTGTTGCTGCCGGTGTTCGCCCTGCTGCTGAAAATCTTCTACATCTTCAAACGCCGCCTGTACATGGAGCACCTGATCGTGGCCATGCACAGCCACGCGTTCCTCATGCTCTCGATATTGGTGCTGGTGGCGCTGGCAACGCTGCGCGGCCTGCTGCCGCACAGCGCATGGGTGAGCGTGCCGCTGGGTTTGCTGACAGCCGTGGTCTGGACATGGATCTTCGTCTACCTGTTCCTGATGCAGAAACGGGTATACCGGCAAGGTTGGGTCATGACCACGCTGAAATACGGGTGCCTCGGGTTTTGCTACACGATCCTGTTCGGATTCGGCTGGGTGTTCGCCGTATTGTTGAGCCTCACCGGCGCATGATCGTCTACGTGGTCGAACTGGAAATGGATGCCGCTCTGCGCGACGAATACCTGGCGTGGCTG
>JAGWZT010000262.1 GCA_018971925.1 Lysobacteraceae bacterium
ATCCTGGGAGGGCACCGCCAGCACCTGCTCCATCATGTTCATCTTGCGGCCGACCGCGTAGATGAAGGGCATCAGGAAATGCAGCCCCGGCGGCAGCGTGCGCGTGTACTTGCCGAAACGTTCGACCGTCCACTCATAACCCTGTGGCACGATCCGCACCCACTTCGCCAGCACGATGATCGCCACCACCACGATGACGACTGCAAGCACGATTCCCATGAGCGCGTTCCCCTTGTGTAGATTGGCGCAGTATAGCCAGCGACTGCGACGATTTGCCCGTGCTCAGATCCTGGCTGCCGGCAGCGAAACCGTCACCCGCAAGCCACCGCCCTCACGATTGGCAAGCCCGATGCGGCCGCCGTGCGCTTCCACGATTTCGCGCGCCAAAGCCAGGCCCAGGCCGGTGCCGGAACGCTTGGTGGAATAGAACGGCAGCAACGCCTGCGCGAGCACCGTATCACTCATGCCGGGGCCGCGATCGGCCACTTCGATGCGCCAGTTCCGCACGTTGTGCTTGATCGTCAGCGTCACCTCGCCGGGGTCGCCGCCAGCCTCCACCGCATTCTTGACGAGGTTGATCAACACCTGTTCGATCTGCGCCGCATCGAATTGCGCCGGCTCGGGCGGCACCTCGCCCGTGAGACGGAATTCGCAATGCATCTTCAGTGAATCCAGGAACGCCGCCCACTTCACCGGCGCCGGGTTCGGCTGCGGCAGCTTGGCGAAACTCGCGTAGCCCGCCGTAAACGAATGCAGGTGCCGCACGCGGTCGCCGATGCCTTCGAATACCCGCGGCAGCCGCTCGAGATCGTTGCGGCGTGCCAACTCCGCACCGGAGTGCGCCAGCGACGAAATCGGCGCCAGCGAGTTGTTGAGTTCGTGGCTGATCACGCGGATCACCCGCTTCCACACCGCCACTTCCTGACGCGACAATTCGCGCGTCATGCGCTGCACCAGGTACAACTGGTGCGGCCGCCCCTGCAGCCGGAAGTCGCGCCGTGAGAGATGAAAATATTCTTCGTCGTTGCCCATTTCGACGCCGAACAGGCTGTCCTCGCTGGCGGCCAGCGCCTGACGCATCGCCTCGGGGCAGGCCTCCAGCAAATCCTGGAATCGCAAACCGGCCGGGCTCTTGCCTTCGTTGAACAGGTGCCGCGCGGCAAGATTCGCGTACACGACACGATCGCTGGCATCGGTGAGGATCAGCGCGGTGGGTGAATGCTGCACCACTGTGTCGAGCAGCAATTCGCGTTGCACCAGGTTCTGTCGCTGCTCGCGCAGGGCGTGTCCGAGTTCGTTGTGCGCCTCGATCAATTGGCCGAGCTCATCGCGGCGGCGCGTACGCAGCGAAATACTGAAATCGCCGTCGCGGTAACTCGCGACACTGCCCGACAGCGCGCGCAACAAGCGGCGCACCGGCTGCATTGCCGAGTGCGCGAGCCACGCCACCGGCACCACGCACGCGGCGATCGCGATCACCCCGCCCAGCCACGCGCTGTGCGTCCATCCAGTCAGCGCCGCCGCCAATGCGGCGCCGGCGACGGAGGCGCCGATCAGCAGCAGTGCGAGTTTGCCTTCGAGGGATGAGAAGCGCATGGGATTCGCGAACTCGGAAATCAGACGGGACTCTGGACTCTGGACTCTGGACTCTGGACTCGGGACTCGGGACTCGGGACTCGGGACTCGGGACTCGGGACTCGGGAAGCCTAACAATACCTTGTCATTCCGGGGCTGCCCGCGCTGTTTGCGGGCAGAACCTGGAATCGGTGTATCGTGCGCGCCAACACTCAAGCAGGTTGAATCGCACCGTTCCTGACGCTCGCCGTGCAGGCCGTCATAACATGCGGGCACCGGCAAACCGATTCCGGATTCGGGCCTGCGGCCCGCTCCGCAATGACGACAAAGCAGCGTAGGTTGGGCTGAGCAAAGCGAAGCCCAACAACCCGGCTAACGAACGATGTTGGGCTTCCCGGATCAAGTCCGGGTCAGCCCAACCTACGGTCACCCATCTGTCGGAATACCGTACCGCTGCATGCGTCGGTACAGCGCTTGCCGCGACAATCCGAGCGTGCGCGCGGCGCGGCTGATCACGCCACCCGCCCTTTTCAAGGCATCCTCCACGGCTTCGCGCGGCGGATCGTCGAGGCTGCGCGATGCCGCTGGTGCGGCCGCCGGCAAGCCAAGGTGCTCCGTCGTGATCTCGTCGCGTCCGCACAACAATTTCGCGCGGTCGATGGTGTTCTTCAGTTCGCGCACGTTGCCGGGCCACGCATACGCCAGCATGGCGTCGCGCGCCTCGTCCGACAGCACCGCATCGTCGTCCAGGAAATGCTCGGCCAGCGGCAGGATGTCGTCGGGACGCTCGGTCAGCGGCGGCAAGGGAATCTCGATCGTGTTCAGGCGATAGAACAGATCCTCGCGAAACCTGCCCTCACGGATCATCACGGAAAGGTCAGCGTTGGTCGCGCTGATCACGCGCACCTTCACCTTGCGCGTGCGCGTGGAACCCAGCCGTTCGAACTCGCCCGTTTCCAGCACGCGCAGCAGCTTCATCTGTCCGGCTGGCGGCAGGTTGCCGATTTCGTCAAGGAACAGCGTGCCGCCATCGGCGGCCTCGAAGCGGCCCTCGCGCGCGCGCATCGCGCCCGTGAACGCGCCGGCCTCTGCGCCGAACAGTTCCGCCTCGATCAATTCGGCCGGCAATGCGCCGCAGTTGACGGTCAGCAACGGCTTCCCGCGCACCGCGGAATTCGCGTGCACGATCTCGGCGATGCGCTCCTTGCCCGCACCGTTCGGCCCGGTGACCAGCACCGGCACCTCTGCGCGTGCCACGCGGCAAGCCAACTCCAGCACGCGCAACATCTCATCGGAGGCGAAAACGATGCCGCGCAGGTCGTGGCTGCGTTCCAGTTCCTCGCGACGGCGGCGGCGCGTCACGCGCGTGGTTGCGGCAACGCGCGCGTTCTCGGAAAGTTCAAGCAGGTTCTCGACCGTCGCCAGCAACTTGGCATCGTCCCATGGCTTGGACATGTAGTCTGCCGCACCCGCCTTCACCAATTGCACCGCAGTCTCAAGATGTGACCAGCCGGTCAGCAGGATCACCGGCAAATCCGGATGACGCGCGCGGATCGCATGGAACAGCGCCACGCCTTCTTCGCCCGAGGTGGTATCGGCGCTGAAATTCATGTCCGCAATCACCACGTCCACGCGTTCGCGCTCCAGCAGCGCCATGCCTTCTTCCGGCGATGTCGCGGCCAGCGGACGAATTTCGTGCAACGAGAGCAGCAGCGACAAGGCATCGCGCACGCCGCCCTGGTCGTCGATGATCAATACGGTACGCATGTTTGCTCAGGAGAATCGATATTCATGATTCGAGGCTATCACGCTTTCTTTCCTCTCCCTTCGGGAGAGGGAGTCAAACTCACGCGCTGCGCGTCGCCACCACCGGCGGAACGTTGGATGCGCGCAGCGCGGGCGCCAGCACGGACAGTTGCCCCAGCAGCCACAGCACCACCGCGCCGACGGACAAATACCATAACGGCAGGCGCGGCAATTCGTAGTGCTTCATCAGCAGCAGATTCAGGCCGATCGCCAGCAGCACGCCCAGCGCCACGCCGAATGTGACGATCAGGAAATTCTCGGTCTGGAAGTAGCGCAGGATGTCGCCACGCGTAGCGCCGACCGCGCGGCGGATGCCGATGCTGCGGGTGCGCTGGCCCACCCAGAAATTCGCCAGGCCCGTGATGCCGAGCGCGGTCACGAACAGCAGGCCGAGCGCGGACG
>JAGWZT010000263.1 GCA_018971925.1 Lysobacteraceae bacterium
ATCGCACCAGGCACGCTGATCGCTTGCAACCACCAACGCGACGTGGATGGCCCCATGCTGGGCACCGTACTGGTGCGACGCTCGGGTTCGCATTTCCAGTGGCCCTTGCCTTTCTTCGCAACCCGCGAAGACCTGTTCCGCCCCGGCATCCTGTCGCGGCTGACCGTGCACTGGCCGCGGCCGCTGTCGGCCTTGCTGGGGCATATACCGCTGGCGTGGTTTTTCCCGCTGGGACGCGCGGAACCGATGCGGCGCGTGCGTGAATTCACGTTCGGCGAAACGTTGCGGGCACTGGTCGATGCCGGTCTCGGCGATGCGGATGCGGCATCGGTATTGAATGCGCGTGGCCGGCGCGAGGCCCGAATCACTGCGGGCGCGGTATCGGTGCGTGCCGCCGGGGAACGCCGTGACCTGCCACTGGAAGCATGGTGGGGGTTGCGGCGATTGACGCTGCCCGCCCTCGAGAAGCTGACGCCGACGTTTCGCGCCACCATCGCCGCGCAACTCGAGCGTTTCGCGCATCGACTGGACCGCGGACGCTGCGTGTATTTCGCACCCGAGGGTACGATCTCGATGGACGGCCGCTTCGGCCGTATCCGCGCGGGCTTCTTCCGGCTTGCGCACATGGCGGAATCCCCGCCGTGGATCCAGCCGATGGCGCTCGCCTACGATACGCTGGCGTCGGGCCGCTCGCGGGTGGTGGTGAGGATCGGCGAATGCTTTCGTGCCGACGCCACGCTTGATCGTCGTGCGTTCGACGCCGCGCTGCGCCAGTCGGTCCTGCAACTTGCGCCGGTCACGCCGAGCCACCTGCTGGCGCGCTGGCTCTTGCACGGACCGCGCACGTTCACGCGCGACGAGCTCGCCGGATGGATGGCTCGATGCTGCACCACGTTGCGTGCGGCGCACCCATCGCTGGATCCGTTGTTCACGCGCAAGGGCGTGACCGATATCGCCGCTGCAAGGTTGCGCTGGATGAAGCGCAAAAACCTGGTCGTGCGTCGTGGCGGCAACTTCGAAAACGCGTGCGCGCGTGATGCAACGCCCTGCTGGCGCACGCCCGCAGGCATCGCGGTTTATCTTGACAACAACCTTGCCGACCTGGTGCCCGGAGTCGACCGGATCCTGCCATGCTGAAAGTGTTTTCCCACGCGCGCCGATTGTTGAAACCGCAGGTGATCCTGCCGGTATTGCTGGCGGTCGCGCTGCTGGTGTTCGCCTTCAGCCTCGGCGACGTGCACCTGGTGCTGGCGCGCGTCGCGAAGCTGCCGATGCGCGTGTTGTGGCTCGCGCTGGCCGCGGCGGCATGCTACCTGGCCTGCAAGGCGGCGCAACTGAAGCTGATGCTGACACAGATCGACGTCGCCATCCCGGCGCGCCCGTTCTGGCTCGCGTTCGCGGTCGGCGAATTGACGGTGACGCTGCCGCTGGGCATGTTCTCGCAGAACTGGGTGCTGTCGGCGGCCCGGCGCGTCCACATCGGGCGCAGCTCGGCCGCGACGGTCATGATGGTGCTGGCCGAAGTCGCGGTGGTATTCCTGTTCCTCGCGGTGGTCGGGGTTTCCGGAATGCCCGGCACGCGCCCGTTCGCCGTGGCGGTGCTGGCCGGTGTCGGCTTGTTGCTGCTCGGCCTGATGCTGTTCGAGCACCGCGCACGCACCCTGGTCGCAAGGCTGCGACATCGCTGGGCGCGGCGCGGTGCGGACGCCGCACTGGAGATGCTGCGCGGGCTGCGCAAGCTGTCCACGCCCTTGCTGCTGGCGATCAGCATCGTGCTGGCCGCCGTGTACCTTGGCGCGCTGACTCTTGCCTTCTGGTTCGTCGGCCGCGGCATGGACGCGCACCATCTCGACTACCTCACCGCCGCGACCATCTACATGTTCTCGCTGGCGATCATCCTGGTGGGCGCCGGGCTGTTCAGCCAGATCGGCACGGTCGAACTGCTGGGCATGCTGGCCGCGCACGCGTCGGGCATCGACTACACCGACGGACTGGCGCTGATGCTGGGCTTCCGCATCGTGTGGACCAGCGCGATCTGGTTGCTGTGCCTGCCAATCGTCGCGCTGCTGTGGCGCGAAATGCCTTCGCGCCGCGCGCATGCCTCAGCCGATCGCGGCAAGAAAATTTCCGGTTGAAGCCGAAACGTCCATGCGCGGGATGCCGCTGGCGGCACGCGCGCGTTCGAGGTCGCGCGGAATGTCGAGGTGTTTCTGTTCGACCGACCACACGCAGCCGCGTTCGCGATGGAACTTCGCCAGGTATTCCTGCTCGCTCTGCCCGGGCGTCGCCACGAACAGCGCCTTGCGGCCAAGGCCCGCGAGTTCCATCAGCGTGGTGTAGCCCGATCGTGTCACCACAAGTTTCGCCCGGTTGAGCATCTCGGCCTGACGTTGGCGATCGAGATAGCTGTACACCGTGGCGCCGGCAACTACACGGGATCGGCCTTCGTCGCGCGGGCGTCCCAGCGTCACGACGATTTTCCCGGAAAGCTTCGGCAGCGCCTGCAGCACGAGGCTCTCCAGCAAACCGCGTTGGGGTTCGATGCCGGACACCGAAAAGAACACATCGATGTCCTGCTCCACGTCGATGCGCGGCGCGCTCGACAAGGGGCCGATGTACACCAGCCGGCCCTCGCCCCAATCGAATACCGGATCGTGCCCGAGCCAGCCCGAAAGACCGCCCGCTTCCGCGACGTCCGGAATCAGTATTTTGCTGAAGCCGCGCAACAGATGCCGCTGCCCCCATTCGACGAACCACTCGGTGAAGCTGCTGAAGAACGGCACCCGCTGGTGGATCGAATGGAAAATGCAATAGCTGGGCACCGCACGCGACCACAACCCCAAGCGGCTGTCCGACACCACGCAATCGAAATGTCTCTCCACGACGAGCCGCTCGGCCAGGTGATGCTCGCTTCGGTAACTCGCGAGCACCCACGGCATCGCCGCGGTCATGCGCAGGTAGAAAATCGCGGGATAGCGGCTGAACGGTGCCGGCGTATCCGGAAACGGATAGAACTCGCAGGCGTCGCCGAGTTCGGACTGCAACAGCCGCATGCCCGCCCCCGGTGCGATCACGATGGTCACCGCGTCGCCGCGCGCAAGCAGCGCACGAATGAGCCCGAGGCTGCGCGTCGCATGCCCAAGACCCCAGTGATAAACACCGTACAGGACTCTTCGCCCCATGCAGACTTCCTTCCGCGCTGCGCACGGCCGTGACGAAACGATGCTGGCAGGCACGGCGTCAATGGAACGCGAAAGCGGGACGCACAAGCATCGCGCACAAAATGGCGACCCCGGCCCGGGACGCACCGATGTTTGAACAATCGGATTTTGGTACGCGGGAATGGTGGCGACCCCGGCCCGATTCGAACGGGCGACCTTCCCCTTAGGAGGGGGATGCTCTATCCAGCTGAGCTACGGGGCCGAAGCGTCGATTTTCGCATGGACGCATGCAAGCCACCAATCCCTCGGCGCGTCACCTTGTGCTTCGCCATGTAGCGGAGATAAGCCAGCACCGCATCGAGGTCGGCGTCGGACAACATGTCGGTGGTTGGATAGCCGGTCATCCGCGCTTCCGGCCAGCGGCGCAGCGACTGGGGGTTGCGGATATACGCGCGCAGCAGGTCGGCGCGAATGTATTCCGTCGGATTGTGTGGGACATTGAGATCCGGCCCTAGTTTCGAATCGCCCTCGCCATTCAGCGTATGGCAAGCGAAACAGGTGCGCTTGAACACATCGAAGCCATGCCGCACTTCGCTGCCGCCCGCCACCGAAGAATCC
>JAGWZT010000264.1 GCA_018971925.1 Lysobacteraceae bacterium
ATCTTGTCTTGAATCAGGCCGCGCCGCAGCGTCCCGGGCCACTCATGCGGGCGCGAGCACGCGCCTGGGCGTGTACAGTTTGCCAGCCATCAGCGCCGGCAGCAGGCCGATCGCATCCGCGAAACCGACGATCGACGTATGCGGAATCGCCGCGTGGCGGCAGTGCTCGATCAGGCGATGCTTGGCGAACACGTAATCGGCTTCACCCGCGGCGCAGAAGTCCGAGGCGCCGTCGCCGATCAACAGCACGCGGTGGTGCCGGTTGTGCTCGCGCACCGCGCTGGCGCATTTGCAGTGACCGCTGCCGATCCGGCAATGCGGGTCGGAGAACGGTGTTTCCAGTTTCCACTTGCGCGGGCCGGTCTGCACCAGACGATTGGCGAGGACGGGCAGGACGTCGAGCTGATAGCGCGCCAGGATTGCGCGGATCGCGTAATCAAGGCCATCGCTGACCACCCGCAGGGTCGCGCCCGCGCTCAATGCCGACTCCACGAACTGCGGGAACGCCGGGTCGATGCGCAGCGTTGCCAGGTGCTCGTCGATTTCGTCGCGCGTGGCGTCCAGCAACGCGACCTGGCCGGCCATGCATTCGGCCGAACCGATCTTGCCGGCCCGCCAGTCACGCTCCAGCACCTGCCATTCGGGCGGCGCGAAACGATCGAGCAGCGAGTCGGTGACGTCCTCGACGGCGATGGTGCCGTCGAAATCGCACAGGATGTTCCATCGGATCACGGGATTTCTCGGGAAGCGGCATGCCGCAAACTGGCGGCAATTCTAGCGCCGCAGGCTTTCCGAACGCTTTCCGGCGCGATCAGCCCCGATTGCCGCATCATTTGGCACCCGAATCGTTCAGGTTTTCCCGCAGTCCGTAGGTTGGGCTGAACCCGGAGCTTGCTCCGGAGAAGCCCAACGTCGGCACGATGTTGGGTTTCCGCCGATGGAGCCGGCGTCAACCCAACCTACGACGGTCTGTTACGGGCGCTGCCTTGGAAACCGGACCAGCACGCGCTGGCCGATCCGCAGCGGCGCCTCGCCGGGCTTGGACGGCGCCAGCTCCAGCGTGCAATCGACATCGTTGGCGAGCGCGCGTTCCAGCGGATCCTGGGTCAGCGCGGCCGGCTGCAGCACCTGCCCGACCCACGTCACCGTGGCGTCGTAGACCGGGCCCGAACCCGAGTCGCGCACCACTTCGGCGTGCATGCCGGCATGGATCGCACCCGCCGCATCCACGTCGAGTTGCGCCTGCACGATGTGCGGGCGGTTCGGCAGCAATTCGAACAGCGGCTGGCCCGACGCCGCGGACACGGCTTGCCCGACCGCGATGTGGCGCGCGACCACGCTGCCCGCCACCGGCGCGCGCAAGGTGGTGGCATCGAGATCGAGCTTCGCCGCGGCGAGCTTCTGTTGCGCCGCATCCAGCTCGGCCTGCGCGGCTGCCTGCCTGGCTTTCAATCCCGCCACCGCGTCGCGCGCCTGGTCGGCCGCTTCGCCGGTCGCGGCGCCGGCCTTGGCGGCGGCGACGATGCGCGGCGCGCGTTGCCCGGCCTGCTTCAACGACACCTGCAATTCGGCTAATTGCGCCTTCGCTTGCGCGACGCCGGCCTGTGCGGCCGCCTCTGCGATCTTCGCCGCGCGCGGGTCCAGCAGGGCCAACGCCTGATGCGCCTGCACCGCATCGCCCGGCTTCGCGGCCACCGATTCGACCACGCCGTCGGTACGTACCGCCACCAGCACCATGCCGCCTTCGACGCCGACCTTGCCGCGCGCCACCGCCAACCATTGCGATGGGCCAGCCGCGGGCGCCGCCGTTTCGCTGCCGGACGAACAGCCGCCCAGTGCGAAGACCGCCAGGACGAGCGCCATGCCGGCGCAACGAATCGACTTCAAGGTACGTTCTCCTTTTCGGCGGTGCCGTCGTGCGCAACCCGGCGGTCGTCAAGTATCGCGCCGTCTTCCATTTGCAGCACGCGGTCGGCGTGCGTCACCAGGCGCGGATCGTGACTGACGCACAACACCGTGGTGGCGTGCTCGTGCGCAATGCGGCGCAGCGTGTCGATCACGATCTGGCCGTTGGCCGCATCCAGCGCGCTGGTGGGTTCGTCGGCGAAGAAGAGTTCGGGCCGCTTGACCAGCGCGCGCGCGATCGCGACGCGCTGCTTTTCGCCACCGGAAAGCTCGGCCGGCAACAGGTGCATGCGATCGGACAGTCCCACTTCATCCAGCGTGGCGCGGCCGCGCGCTTCCGCTTCCCGATCGTCCACGCCCATGTAGCCCAGCGGCAGCATCACTTGTTCCAGCGCGGTGAGCGCGGGGAACAGGTTGAAACCCTGGAACACGAAGCCGGTGTGCTGAAGGCGGAAGCGGTCGCGCGCGTGGCGGTCGCCGCGGAACAGGTCTTCGCCCAGCGCGATCACGCTGCCGGCATCCGGCCGCTGCAAGCCCGACAGGATCGACAGCAGCGTGCTCTTGCCGCAACCCGACGGTCCCGCGATCAGGGTCAACTGCCCCCCATCGACATTCAATGAAAGGCCGCGCAGGACTTCCGTGCGCAGCTTGCCGCTGGTGTAGCCCATGCACAGATCGCTGGCGACCAGGGCGCTCATCGCAGCAGCAACGCCGGGTCGGCGCTGCGCAGGGCACGCACCGCGGCCGCGCCGGAAACCAGCGCGATGCCCATCACCAGCGCCGCGCAAGCGATCCACGCCGGCAGGTTCAATTCCACCGGCACGTCCTGGAGTTTCGCCAAGCCGATCAATCCGAGGCTCAGCAGCACCCCGGCGATCAACCCGCACACGCCGATCCAGGCGGCCTGTTCCAGCACCACGCGACGCAGCGAACCGAGCCCCACGCCAAGCGCGTGCAGGGTTGCGTATTCGCGCACCGAACCCGCGATCGCGCCCATCAGGGTCTGGCTGGTGATGATGGCACCGACAATGAATACCACAATCGCGAGGAAGATCACACCAAGGCCCGCACCGGTCTGGAACATCCAGTAGAACACCGCGCGCCGCGCGAAACTCGATGCCGTCCATGCCGCATAGCCGTGTGCCGAGGCATCGACGCGCGCGGCCACCGCGTCGGCATCCGCGCCGGGTTTCAACTTCGCGACGTAATACGCGACCTCGGTGCCACCGGTATCGTTGTCCAGCGTGCGCGCGGTATCCAGCGAGGCCACCACGTTCACGCCGCCCAGGGCGCGTATGCCGTTGGCGACGCCGACGATGCGCACCAGGTCACCATTGATCAGCGCCTGCCCGCCGATCGGCACGCCGAGCTTGGACAGGTCTGCGCGGTCGACGATCACCGCGAACGGCTCCTTCAGCGACGCGCGCTGCGCGGCCGTCAGCACGTCGGCAAAAATCATGCCGTCGGGTTCCGTGCTGATGCCCGACACGAACACCGACACCCCGCCGGTGCCGGCCGGGCCGCGCCAGTCGCCATCCACCCACGCGAACGGTTCCACGCGCGCGACGCCGGGATCCATCAACATCGCGGTGCGTGCGGCCGGACCGATCGGCCGGCCCAACTCGATGCTTTGCGTGCCGGGATACCCCACCCACAGGTCGGCGTCGGACGCGGTGATGTAGGTGGCCGCAGAGCCGAAGATGCCGAACACCAGCGCGGCCTGCATCAGCAAAAGCAATCCGGAAAACGCCACCGCCAGCATCGCCGGCAGGAACCGGCGCCATTCGTGGATCAGCGTCCTGCGCGCGAGCGGGATCATTCTCCACAACCCCCGTTCGCCGCGTTCCGCGTCGAATCGCCCCCTTGAC
>JAGWZT010000265.1 GCA_018971925.1 Lysobacteraceae bacterium
GAGATGCAGAGGAAGCGCAGGCGTTCCAGCAGCGGCACCGAAGTGTCGCAGGCCTGGGCCAGCACCCGCACATTGAATTCCAGGGCCGACAACTCGCGATTGAGGTAAAACGCCGGATCCTTCAAGTTGACGGCGCGTGGCTCGCTCGCCGGGGGCGTGGGTGCATTCATGGTTTCGACTTGTATGCGCACGGGGTTTGCAGGAGCCCGCACGGCTTGCGCTCTCAGGGAAGGCGTTTTCACGACCGTTGACATGGCCCTGCCCTTGATCGCGACGACACGTCAGGCCATTGCCAGCGGGGAAACCGAACACGACCACACCGATGCCGCTCCGAGCGCCGTGCCGATCAGGACGCCCGCCAGCACGTCGGTCGGATAGTGCAGACCCAGTACCACCCGGGACATCGCGACAAGCACGGTGAACGCGATCAACGGCAGCGCCAGGAAGGGAAACCAGGCGACGGCGACGATGGTGAAGCTGACCGCGTGCAGGGTGTGGCCGGAAGGAAAACTGTATTCGTCCAGCGCCGCTGCGCGGGCGGTGACGTCCGGATGTGCGTGGAACGGGCGCGGCCGGCGCGTGTGCAGTTTGAGGGTGCGATACAGCAACCACGCCACCAGGCCGGTACCCAGCATCTGCAAGGCGGCAACAATGCCGCGCATGCCACCGAATGCCGCAAGCACGGCCATCAGGCCGTACCAGAACCAGCCATCGCCGAGGCGGCTGATGACGCCGAAAAATCGGTGGATGCCGCGCCGCCTCGCCCAATGGCTGGCCGCGCGGCACAGGCGCGGATCAAACGTCCTAAGCAGCTGCACCGACGGGGTCATGGCCATGCTCCCTTGCGAGGGCGTGCAGCAGTTTGTCGAATTCGGCGGTCACCGCGTCGGGCGCGCACTGCTGCGCCACGATCCTCGCGTTGACGCCGAGCATCAGGCGCGTCTCCAAGTCCAGGCCCAGCTCGTAGGCCGACGTGATGAAGGCTCTCGCATCCGACGCCGGAACAACGAGCCCCGAAATGCCGTTGGCGACATGCTCCTGCGCCGCCGCGCGATCGAATGCAACCACCGCCAATCCGGATGCCATGGCTTCCAGCACGACATTGCCGAAGGTCTCGGTAAGGCTCGGAAACAGGAACATGTCGGCGCTGGCGTAGTGCGCCGCCAGTTCCTCGCCGCGCTTCGTTCCTGCGAAGATCACGTCCGGGTAGGCGTCCGCGAGCGCGCTGCGCTGCGGGCCATCGCCGACCATCACCATGCGTGCGGCGGGAATCCGGGCCTGCAGGGCCCGGAAAGCCTGCAGTGCAAGCCCCAGGCTCTTTTCGACCGCAAGCCGGCCCACGCAAAGCATCACCGGCGCGTCGCCGTGGACGCCCCAGCTTCTACGCAAGGCGGACTCCCGGCGGGCCGGCGTGAACAGATCGGTATCCACGCCGCGGCGCAGCTTCCGCACATGTCCGATCCCGGCCTCGGTCAACTCGTCGAGCAGCGCGCGGGTCGGCACCAGCGTCATCTGCGCGCGCCGGTGGAACTGCATCAGGCGCGAACGCACCAGCGGTGCCAGCAGGCCGACGCCGTAATGCGCGGCGTAATCATGGAAGCGCGTGTGGAAGCCGGTCACCACCGGGATCTGCAACGCATTCGCCACGCGCATGGCCGAGATGCCCAGCAGGCCTTCGGTGGCGATGTAGACCACATCGGGCCGTCGTTCACACCAACGCCGGCGCAATTCCCCACCCTGGGGCAAGCCGACCTGCAATCCGGGATAGCGCGGCAGCGGCGCGCCGCGGGCGAACAGCAGTTCCACCTTGCCGTCGTTTCCATCCCTGCCCGGACGCACTACTTCGACGCGATGCCCGCGGGCTGCCAATCCGAGGGCCAGCGCCCTCACCGTGAGGGCGACGCCGTTGACCTGCGGCGGCCAGGTTTCGGTAACGAATACGATGTGCATGATTCGAGGTTCGCTCTGGATTTGGGCAAACCTTCGCATTCCAATGTTGCATCGTCGCTACCGTGCGATGACCGGCTGGTGACGCAGGTTCTCGACGCATGCGGCATCCATGTCCGTCACGCAATCGTCTCGCTTCGTTCAAGGTGGTGAAACCTTGGGTGCGTAGGGTCCTTGCATCAAACCCCAGGGATACCTTCCATGTCGCAATTCATGCGCAAACTCGGCATCGACGGCATCCTGTTGTTGATCCTGACCTGCGTGCTTGCGGCCATCGTGAGGGTCGCCCTGGCCATGCCATAGGCCTTCTCGCCATGGCGGCGTCGTACCGTGTGCGCACGAGGCCCGACATGGTCCGGAGATCGCCCACCGGGCGCAGCCTCCCGGGGCAGACCATCGACCCTGATTCACTTTCGGTCAATCTGTTGCGAGCGGACGACGAGCCGTCTTTCATATGGACGGCGGTTCCCCGGCTACATTTCAGGGTTCCAAAGTTTCGTCACGCCGGGTACGCGGCTCGTTGAGCGTTTCACCGCGCACGACGAACCAGATGTTCTCGGCGATGTTGGTCGCGTGGTCGCCGATACGTTCGATGTTCTTGGCGATGAACAGCAAGTGCGTGCAGGCCGTGATGCTGCGCTGGTCTTCCATCATGTACGTGAGCAGTTCGCGAAACAGCGTGGTGTAGAGGGCATCGAGGTCCGCATCGCGTTCCCATACGGCGTACGCCAGCTCGGCATCCTGCGCGGCGTAGGCACGCATCGCGTCGCGCACGAGCCTGCAGGCCATCCTCGCCATGGGCGCGAGGCTGCCCACCAGCGGCACGGGCGCGGACAGGTTCAGCGTCATCGATCGCCGGGCAACGTTGGTGGCGTAGTCGCCGATCCGCTCGATATCGGAGGCGATGCGCAACGCGGCGAGAATCTCGCGAAGGTCGCGCGCCATCGGCTGACGCAGCGCCAACAGTCGCAACACGTCGCCGCTGATCCGGCGTTCCTGGTCGTCGATCGCGTCATCGTTGTCCGCGACGCGCTGGGCCGCCTTGCTGTCGCGCTTGCCCAGCGCGTCCATCGCCGCCTCCAGTTGCCTGGCGGCGAGTTCGCCCATCGCGGCGATCTCGCCGGTCAGACGGGACATTTCCTCGTCGTAGCTTTTCACGAGGTGGTCGTGGGACTGCGTGTTCATCTTATACAACCCTTGTTCAAAATGGATCGAGTTTTCCGTTCTGGTGCAATTGCTCGCGCAGCTTCACCCGAATCTTCCGGAGATGTAGTCTTCGGTCTGCCGCTTGGCGGGCTTGGTGAAGATCTTTTCGGTCTCGTCGAATTCCACCAGTTCGCCCAGGTACATGAAGGCGGTGCGGTCGGACACGCGCGCAGCCTGCTGCATGTTGTGGGTGACGATCACGATCGTGTAGTCGTGCTTGAGCTCTTCGATCAATTGCTCGATGCGGCCGGTGGCGATCGGATCGAGCGCCGACGTGGGTTCGTCGAGCAACAGCACTTCCGGCTTCAAGGCAATGCTGCGCGCGATGCACAGCCGCTGCTGCTGGCCGCCCGACAGGCCCAGTGCGCTGCGCTTCAGCTTGTCCTTCACCTCGTCCCACAGCGCCGCACGGCGCAGCGCCTGCTCGACCCGGTCGTCCATTTCGGACTTCGACAGGTTCTCGTGGTGGCGGATGCCCCAGGCGATGTTCTCGAAGATCGTCATCGGGAACGGCACCGGTTTCTGGAACACCATGCCGATCTTGCTGCGGAGCTTGTGAACGGGATAACCGCTGTCGAGGATGTTCTCGCCGTCCAGCAACACTTCGCCCATCGC
>JAGWZT010000266.1 GCA_018971925.1 Lysobacteraceae bacterium
AAGCTTTCGGATGCGGCAGCGCAATCTCGCGCGCGCCGTAGGGGCACGCCCACGCGCACAACTGGCAACCGATGCACTTGTCCTGGTCGACCAGCACGATGCCGTCCTCGGCGCGCTTGTAGCTGGCGCCGGTCGGACACACCGTCACGCAATCCGGTGTCTCGCAGTGCAGGCACGAGCGCGGGAAGTGCACCATTTGGGGGATTTGCTCCCCCCCTCTCCCTTCGGGAGAGGCGGCCGCAGGCCGAGCGCGTAGCGCTGGGGTGAGGGTTCGGCGCGAGTGCGTACCCTCACCCGGCACGCTGCGCGCGCCCCCCTCTCCCGCGGGGAGAGGGGATACTTCGTAGCTATGCACCCGGTTGAACCATACGCCGTGCGGTTCGGCGCCGTAGGGATCATCGTCGGCCAACGGACCGAAATCGCCGCCGTCGTTCCATTCCTTGCACGCAACTGCGCAGGCGTGGCAGCCGACGCAGATATCGAGGTCGATGACCAACCCGAGCTTTTTCTTCGCTGGCGCGGGCAGGCTGGTCATTGGTGCCTTCCCGCAAAGGTTTCGCTCGCCTCGGCGGCGAGCGAGCTACTTTCTGTTTCGGCAGAAAGTAGCCAAAGACCATTGCGCCGGGCATGGCGGTCTCGGCAACGTCGTGTTGCCTCGACTTCCCTGCGATGCTCGCCGATCGCGCGTCGGCAAGCCCGGCCGGGCCGAACGTAACTTTCGTCCATGGACGGACGAAAGGCGCAGCACCGGGGTGGCCTTCTCTTTGGTGACTTTCTCTTGGCCACGCAAGAGAAAGTCACCCGCGCGCGTGGGATGCGCGTGGAAAAAGACAGGGATGTCGCGATCCCACGCCAGTGGCTCGCTCGCATTGGCGAGCAAAACTGCTGTTCGGAAGGGTGTATTGCGAGTGCGTGCACTGGCGCAAATCGAATCAAAACGGCCAAATCCTGGGAATCAAGAACATCGACAGCGCGCAGAACAGCGCAATCAGCGGCACGCCGACTTTGGTGAAATCGAGAAAACGATAACCACCAGCGTAATACACCATGGTGTTGGTCGGGTACCCGATCGGCGTCGCGAACGAAGTGGCCGCGGCGAACGCGACGGCGACCACGAACGGTCGCGGGTCGGCGTGCACGGCATGCGCGACACTGACGGCGATGCCGACCATCAGGACCACCGACGGGTTGTGCCCCATCAGCTCGGTCAGCAATGCGGTGAGCACGTACACCATCGCCAATGCGGCCAGCGGGCCGTGGTTGCCGACGACATCCAGCGCACCGTGCACGACCACGTTCGCGAGCCCGGTCTGTTCGATGGCGATGCCGAGCGGCAGGATCGCGCCGAGCAGGATGATGATCTTCCAGTCCATGCCCTCGTACACGTCCTTGCGCCCGAAGCAGCGCGTCAGCGCCATCGCCGCCACGCCGCAGATCGCGGCGATCGGAATCGGCAGCCAATGCAGCGCGGACACCACCACCACCGCGGCCATGATGCCGATCGCGAGGAAGGCCTTGTAGCGCGGGCGGCGCGCGTCGTCGCGCTGGTTGAGGATCACGAAGCGGTCGTCGCCGCGCAGGCGTTTCACTGCGTCGGCGGGCAACAGCATCATCAACACGTCGCCGGTGCGGAAGGCGACGTCGCGGATCTGGTCGCGCAGCAGGTGCCCGCGGCGGTGGATGCCGAGCACCGTGGCGTCGAACGCTTCCAGCAGGTCGAGGTCGCGCAGCGTGCGGTCTTCGGCCATGCTGGCTGGTGCGATCATGGCCTCCACCAGCACCTTGGCCTTGTCGGTGCCGTCGTCGTGGGTGTATTCGGGGTTGATCTCCAGTTCCTGTTTCTTGCGGAACTCTTCCAGCTTGTCCCATTCGCCGCGCACCAGCAGCACATCGCCCGACGCAAGCTGCTGGGTTCGCGGCGACCACATGTGCCGCTCGCCGCGCAGCAGTTCGAGCGGATACACGCCCTGGTCGCCGAGCCGGGCTTCGGCGATGGTCTGGCCGACCAGTGGCGAGTCGTGCATCACTTTCAATTCGGTGACGTACTTGCCCACCTCCATCGGGCCGGCGGGCTCGTTGTCGAGGTGTTTCGGCAGCAGCCAGCGGCCGATCACCATCAGGTAGACGATGCCCGCCGCGGCCAGCAGCACGCCGAGGTGGGTGAATTCGAAAATGCCGAAGGGCGGCAGGCCCTGTTTCTGCGCCAACGAATCGACCAGCAGGTTCGACGAGGTGCCGATCAACGTGCACACGCCGCCCATCTGCGCGGCGAACGCCATCGGCATCAACACCCGCGACGGCGAAGTGTTGGTGCGCTGGCAGACCTTCAGCGCCAGCGGCAGGAAGGTCGCGACCAGCGCAGTGTTCTTGATGAACGCGCCCAGCGGCGCGATCGCGAGCATCATGCCCAGCGAAAGCAGCCACGGTTTGCGGATCCGCGACAGCAGGTTGATGATCGGATCGAGTGCGCCGGAGCGTTCGATGCCAATCGCCAGCGCGAACATCGCCGCGACCGTCACGGTCGCTTCGTTGCTGAAACCGGACAGGGCCTGCTCGGGGCTGACGACCCCGAGCGCGACCAGCAGCGCCAGCGTGATCAGCGCGACGACATCCACCCGCACCTTCTCGCTGGCGAACAACGCCATCGCGATGAGGATGATCGCGGCGGTGGCCCAAGCCTGCCAGGTCATGGGCGACAACTCATCGTGAAAGCCCGGTCAACCACTCACGGTTCTCCAATCCCGCCGCCCATCTGCTCGGCACAGTGAGGTGGATTGTGCCCACGTTCCCGCCTCGACGCGCACTCGCGAAGTTATCTGCAGATGCGGCCACATGATCCGCAGCTTGCCATGCACTTGCAAAAAATTCGTTCAGGCGTCCGCCGGCTCGAAGCGGTGCCCGGGCACGCCGGGCTCGGGGTCGTGCTCCAGCCGCACCTTGAGGTCGAACCATGCCGCCTGCCCGGTGACGGGGTCGCCATTGGCGTAGGCGCGGTTGGAGGCGCGCTCGCCGATCAGATGGTTCAGCAGGAACCCGTCCACGAATTCCGGTGCGCCCTCGGCCAGTTTCCATGCGCCGCGCTTCTTGCCGATCGCATTCCAGGTCCACACGGTGCCTGGCGCGGTGGCCGCGTGCGCGCATACCTCGACGCGGATGCGTCCGCGCGGTGACGCGATCCACGCCCAGTCGCCGCTCTCGAGTGCATGCTCGGCGAGCGTGCGCGGGTGCACGTACAACACGTTGCGCGCGGCGATCTGGCGCAGCCAACGGTTCTGCGAACCCCACGCGTGGTACATGAACATCGGCCGCTGGGTGATGGCGGAAAGTTTGTAACCCTCTCCTTCAAGGGAAGGGTAGCGCGCATCGCCGTGTGGGGATGGGTTGGTATCGTCGTACCAGAACGGCACCGGATCGAAATATCGCGTCACGCGCGCTCGCTCGGATTCCGGCGGTTGCACCGCGCCGTGGCCTTGCGCGGCAAGCCGGAATCGCTGCAGCACTTCGCAATACAACTGCATCGTGACGGGTTCCGTCGACCCGACGAAACCCATCGATTGCGCCCACTGCAGGTAATCGCGGTTCGCCATCCGGTAATACGCGCCGGCTTCCGGAACTTTCGTTTCGAAGAAGCAGCCGTGTTCGATGTAACGCTGCAGCTGGTCGGGATTCGGTGCGCCCTTGCCTTGTCGCGAGCCATCCGCGCCGCGCCAGCCCGAAAGCATGCCCACGCCGGGTGCACGTTCGTGGCGCACCATG
>JAGWZT010000267.1 GCA_018971925.1 Lysobacteraceae bacterium
CTGCACGACCTCGAGCAGCACGACAGCTTCATCGACCGCCACATTGGCCCGGACGATCGCGAAATCGCACACATGCTGAAGGCGGTCGGATACGACTCGCTGGACGCGCTGGTCGATGCGATCGTGCCCTCGGCGATCCGCCAGAAAAGCCCGCTGGCACTGCCGCCGGCCGTGACCGAAACCGAAGCACTGGCGAAGATCCGCGCGATCGCGGACAAGAACGAAGTCTTCAAGAGCTTCATCGGTCAGGGTTACCACGGAACCCATACGCCACTCGTCATCCTGCGCAACATCCTCGAGAACCCCGCGTGGTACACCGCGTACACGCCGTACCAGGCCGAGATTTCGCAGGGCCGCATGGAAGCGCTGATCAACTTCCAGACCATGTGCGCGGACCTGACCGGCATGGAAATCGCCAATGCCTCGCTGCTGGACGAAGCGACTGCCGCGGCCGAAGCGATGACGCTGGCGAAGCGTTCCTCGAAGTCGAAATCCAACGTGTTCTTCATATCGAAGAACGTGCATCCGCAGACCATCGAGGTGCTGAAAACCCGCGCAGAACCGCTGGGCATCGAACTGCGCATCGACGATGAAGCCGACGCCACGAACGTCGATTGCTACGGCGCGCTGCTGCAATATCCCGACACCTTCGGCAGCATCCACGACTACAAGGCGCTGTGCGACGCGCTGCACGCGAAAGGTACGCTGGTCGCGGTCGCGACGGATCTGCTGGCACTCACCCTGATTGCGCCGCCCGGTGAATGGGGCGCCGACATCGTGGTCGGCAACTCGCAGCGTTTCGGCGTGCCGTTCGGTTTCGGTGGCCCGCACGCCGCGTTCATGGCCTGCCGCGATGCCTACAAGCGCTCGCTGCCGGGCCGTCTGATCGGCGTGTCCGTCGATGCGCACGGTGACAAGGCGTATCGTCTCACACTGCAGACGCGTGAACAGCACATCCGCCGCGAAAAGGCGACGTCCAACATCTGCACCGCACAGGTGCTGCTGGCCGTGATGGCCGCGATGTACGCCGTGTACCACGGTCCGGAAGGGCTGGTCCGCATTGCCCGCCGCACGCATCGGTTCGCCGCGATCCTCGCCGCCGCGCTGCGCAAGGGCGGCATCGAGGTCGCCGGCGATTTCTTCGATACCCTGCACGTCACCGGCATCGACGCACACACCGTCCACGCGATGGCCCATGCCGCGCACGTCAACCTGCGACGCATCGACGATCAATCGCTGACGATTGCGCTGGACGAAACCACCACGCGCGACGACGTGCACCAGCTCGCCGCGCTGTTCGGCGCGCGCATCGACGACGTCGACGCGCTGGATCGCGAAACACCCGACGCGCTGCCGGCTTCGCTGGTGCGCCACTCGGCATTCCTCACCCATCCGGTGTTCAACAGCTACCGCAGCGAACACGAGATGCTGCGCTACCTGCGTCAGCTTGCGGACAAGGACCTGGCGCTCGACCGCAGCATGATCCCGCTGGGTTCGTGCACGATGAAGTTGAACGCGACGGCCGAAATGGTCCCGATCACCTGGCCCGAGTTCGCGAACATCCATCCACTGGCCCCCGCCGATCAATGGCGCGGTTACCGCGAACTGATCGACAGCCTCGAAGCGCAGTTGATCGCGATCACGGGCTACGATGCGGTGAGCCTGCAGCCGAACGCCGGCGCGCAGGGCGAATATGCCGGCCTGCTGGCGATCCGCGCGTACCACCACGCCAACGGCCAGACGCAGCGCGACGTGTGCCTGATCCCGGAATCCGCGCACGGCACCAACCCCGCGTCCGCGCAGATGTGCGGCATGACGGTGGTCGTCACCAAGTGCGACGCCAACGGCAACGTGGATGTCGAAGACATCCGCGCCAAGGCCGAGAAGTACGCCGATCGCCTGGCCGCGATCATGCTGACCTACCCGTCCACGCACGGCGTGTTCGAGGAAGAGATCGCGAAGATCTGCGAGATCGTGCACCAGCATGGCGGGCAGGTTTACACCGACGGCGCCAACTTGAACGCGTTGTGCGGCGTCGCGCGCCCGGGCCGCTGGGGTTCGGACGTGTCGCACCTCAACCTGCACAAGACGTTCTGCATTCCGCACGGCGGCGGCGGCCCCGGCGTCGGACCGTGCGCGGTGAAATCGCACCTCGCGCCATACTTGCCGAAAGGCTTTCCGAGCGCGGACGGCGAGCGCGGCGGCGGCATGGTTTCCGCCGCGACGTTCGGCAGCGCCTCGATCCTGCCGATCTCGTGGATGTACATCACGATGATGGGCCGCGAAGGGATTCTGAAGGCCACGCAGGCCGCACTGCTCAACGCGAATTACCTCTCCAAGCGGCTGGCCGATTACTACCCCACCCTCTACACCGGCCGCAACGGGCTGGTCGCGCACGAATGCATCCTCGATGTGCGTCCGCTGGAAAAAGCCAGCGGCGTCAGCGCCGAGGACATCGCGAAGCGCCTGATCGATTTCGGCTTCCACGCGCCCACATTGTCGTTCCCCGTCGCGGGCACCCTGATGGTCGAACCGACCGAATCGGAATCGCTGCACGAACTCGATCGCTTCATCGACGCAATGATCCAGATTCGCGACGAGATCCGCGCAATCGAGGACGGACGCCTGGACCGCGAAGACAACCCGCTGAAGCATGCACCGCACACCGCGGCTGCGGTGTCCGCCAGCGAATGGACGCACGCCTATCCGCGCGAACTCGCGGCGTATCCGCTGGCGTCGCTGAAGCAGGTGAAGTACTGGCCGCCGGTCGCACGCGTGGACAACGTGTACGGTGACAAGCACGTATTCTGCTCGTGCGTGCCGGTAGAAGCGTTCAAGGAAGAAGACACGGCGACGGCTTCCTGACACCGGAGCGATCACGGCCGCTTGGCCGAATGACGCCCAGAGAACCCGGGACTTGTTTTGGAATCGACATGCACCACTCGCGCCTCTGCTCGTTGCAGATCGACTGCAAGGTTGACGACATCGATGCCGCGGCCCGCTTCTGGGCCGCGGCACTCGGTTGCCCGGTGGACATGGACCATCCCGGCAGCCGCGACAAGTACCGACAACTCGCCACGCCGCCGGACCAGCCGATGATCCAGTTGCAATGCGTGGATCACGAAAGCCGCGTGCATCTGGACATCGAAACCGATGACATCAAGGCGGAAGTCGCGCGTTTGCAGAATCTCGGCGCGACGATCTTCAAGTGCCTCGACCGCTGGGTGGTGATGCAGGCACCGAGCGGCCAGCGCTTCTGCGTCGTGCGCGTGCAGCGGCCCGGTTTCGCGGAAAACGCAAATCGCTGGGATTGATACAACTGGCTTCGGATCACACAACCCGCTACACTGCGCGCAGTTTGACGCGCCGCACCCCGAACTTCCCTGCTGGATTACCGCTGCCGCAGAGCTGAACCGCTCCGCGCCGCCGGCTCCGCGCCACTCGCACGTCGCGCACACACGGCTCCGCATCCACGGCAGCCGCACATTGGTTTTACCCACCTGCAGCGCGGTTTAGGGAACGCTCCGGGAACAACAGGAGTTTTTCCCATGACGTTCGAATCGCTCGGGCTTGCGCCCGCGTTGCTGCGCGCCTTGTCCGAACAAGGCTACGCCAGCCCCACCCCGATCCAGGCCGCGGCGATCCCGCTGGTGCTGGATGGCCACGACCTGCTGGCCGGCGCGCAAACCGGCACCGGCAAGACCGCCGCGTTTGCGTTGCCGCTGCTGCAGAAACTCGGCACCGCACAAGC
>JAGWZT010000006.1 GCA_018971925.1 Lysobacteraceae bacterium
CCAACCGAGCCGGAGTGCCCGCCGCCACCGGCCATGGGAACCCCATTCCCGGCTTCCCGGAAGCTCGGCTCGACCTGTGGCTCGATGCGAACCGTAACCAGGTAGGGCACCGTTGACGGAATCGATTGCAGGCGCGCCTTGATCGCTCCCGCCTGAAATGCCGGATCGTCCTGGTTGACAATGCGAAGCTTGATGTGCCGACCAAGACTCCATGTGGAAAATGTGTTGCTCACGGTCAAGCATTGCACATCGCTGGTGGATTCCAGGCCCGCACACGCCAAGTCGAGGGTAAAACGAGGCTGGCCGTCGGACCCGAACAATCGCAGGGAAGACAATGCCGAATCTGCCTTCGCCGGCGACCCGCTGCACCCTTGCAGCATCGATGCAACGAGGATTAACGCCACAGGCACAGGTCTGTGCATGATTATCCCTCGATGATTCGGAGTGAACACGAATATTCCCCTGTTGTGGTACATCCCAGCCCGGGCCGCATGTCGTTGAACATGATCCAGCCTTGAGCGCCCTGGAATAAAATTCACACCGGTCGACGAAGCGCTGCCGTTTCGAGGGAAACAGCCATTCGAGCGCCAATCATTGCACGCAGTCCCCATCCGCTCATGCATGCTAGCACTTTGCCAATGTTCGATCAGCCATCGCTTGCTGGCAGGTGCGAGGACCTCGCGCCCGGCGCGTGGGTGCTGCGCTGCTTTGCGCTGGACGCCGCGGAAAAGTTGCTGCGCGAGATCGAGCGGATCGCGGCACGCTCGCCGTTCCGGCACCTGGCCACGCCCGGCGGCAAGAGGATGTCGGTGGCGATGACCAATTGCGGCGCGGTGGGCTGGTTCAGCGACCCGCGCGGCTACCGCTACACCTCGATCGACCCGGAAACCGGCAAGCCGTGGCCAGCAATGCCGGAATCATTTATGAAACTCGCGGGCGAAGCAGCGGCTGCAGCCGGGTTCGATGCTTACGCGCCGGACGTGTGCCTGATCAATCGCTACGAGATCGGCGCGCGGCTGACGTTGCACCAGGATCAGGACGAGCGCGACCGCCACTCGCCCATCGTGTCGGTGTCGCTCGGGTTGCCGGCGGCGTTCCTGTTCGGCGGCCTTGCGCGAACGGATCCGCAACGGCGTGTACCGCTCGTGCATGGCGATGTCGTGGTGTGGGGCGGCCCCTCGCGGATGCGTTATCACGGCGTGTTGCCGGTCAAGGACGGAGAGCATCCGTTGACTGGCGCACTTCGCTATAACTTGACTTTCCGCGTCGCACGCTGATCTTGCCGAGGCAAATCGTACGCACTAGATTGGTGCAATGACGCGCACCAAGCTGGCAACGGCATCACTCGATCAACTTGCCACCGGCGTGGCCCGGCTGGACGTTGACGGGCGCGTGAGCTACGCGAACCCGGCTTTCATCGAGCATACCGGCTATGGGTTGTCGCGGATTCTCGGTCAGACGTTCGAGGTGCTGAAGCCGGATGGCGACCGCCTGCATGCGTTCGCACTGCGGGCAGGGGCGGAACACGGCACGCTCGACCTGCCCGGCGTGGCGGTTTGCCCTACACCGGGCAACGAGGTGCTGCTCGATTTCAGCTTCACGCCCTCCGGCGACGGCGTGTGGGTCGAAACCCGTCCGGCCGGGACGGCGAGTGGCGCCACGCGCGTGTCGGAATCGCTGCGTGGCTTCGCGCACGAAATCCGCAATCCATTGGCGGCGATTTCCGGCGCGGCGCAATTGCTGGAACAACGCGCGGGCGACGCCCGGCAGCGCGAGCTCGCACAACTGATCCGCGACGAATCGGCGCGGCTGGCGACCCTGGCCGAACGCCTGCTGGGCGCGCGCCACGCGATGGCGACGCGCGCCGTCAACGTGCACGCAATGCTGGAACGGGCCGCGGAATTGCTGCAGGCCGAACGCGGCGACGTCGCCATCGTGCGCGACTACGACCCCAGCCTGCCCGCGTGGCACGGCGACCCCGATCGCCTGCTGCAGGCGACCCTGAACCTGGTGCGCAATGCGGTGGAAGCCAACGCGGGGCGAATCGTCCTGCGCAGCCGCGCCGAAGCCGGATGGCGCGACGCGCACGGACAGCGCGTGCCGGCGTTGCGCATCGAAGTCGAAGACGACGGCGACGGCATTCCCGACGCCGTCGCGACGACGTTGTTCGAACCGATGGTGTCGGGTCGCGCGGATGGAACGGGGCTGGGGCTTGCCCTTGCACGCGAAATCGCACGCGAACACGGTGGCGAGCTGACCCTGCAGCAGCGGCAGACGGGATCGTGTTTCGTGCTGCTGCTGCCCCGCCATCCGCGCCCGGGAGAACACGCATGAGTGACATCTACATCGTCGATGACGACCGCGCGGTGCGCTTCGTGCTGGCGACGGCCCTGCGCGATGCGGGCCACGCGGTCACCGAGTTCGCCGATGCCGAAGCCGCGCGACGCGCATTGCGGCAGGCGATTCCGGACCTGCTGGTCAGCGATGTGCGATTGCCCGGCGACGACGGCCTCACCCTGTTGCGCGAAGCGAAGTCCACGCATCCGAATCTGCCGGTGATCGTGATGAGCGCCTTCACCGACGTCGCGACCACCGCGGCCGCCTACCGCGAAGGCGCGGCGGATTATCTGGCGAAACCGTTCGATCTCGCGCACGCGGTAGCCTCTGCGCAACGTGCGGTCGGCGAATCGGTGCAGGCCGGGCAGCCATCGCGCACGGCGGTCCCGCATCACGCATTGCTTGGTGAAAGTCCACCGATGCGCGAAGTGTTCCGCCTGATCGGACGCGTCGCGGCCAGCGATCTGAACGTGTTGATCACGGGCGAAACCGGCACCGGGAAGGAGCTGGTCGCGCGCGCACTGCACGAAGAAAGCGCGCGGCACGCGCGGCCGTTCGTCGCGCTCAACACCGCGGCGATTCCCGCTGAGCTGCTGGAGTCGGAATTGTTCGGCCACGAAGCCGGCGCTTTCACAGGTGCGCAGCGACGCAGCGCGGGCCGTTTCGAGCAGGCCGAAGGGGGCACGTTGTTTCTAGACGAAATCGGCGACATGCCATTGGCTTTGCAAACGCGCCTGCTGCGCGTGCTGGCCGGCGGCGAGTTCTATCGCGTGGGCGGACGCGAGTTGATCCGCAGCAACGTGCGCGTACTGGCGGCGACGCACCAGGATCTCGACGCGAAGGTCGTGCGCGGCGAATTCCGCGCCGACCTGATGCACCGGCTCGACGTGTTGCGCATCCACCTGCCGGCCCTGCGCGAACGGCGCGCTGACATTCCCCTGCTGGCAAGGCAATTTCTCGCCGATGCTGTAAACGACCTGGGTTTGCCTGAGAAACGTTTCACCCAACCCGCGCTGCACACGCTGGCGCAACGCGATTTCCCCGGCAACGTCCGGCAACTGGAAAACCTGTGCCGGCGGTTGGCCGTGATCGCACCGGGTACGACCATTCGCCGTGAGGATCTGGACGATGCCGGCGCGACACGCACGCAGGCCGTGCACGGAGCGCTGCCATGGGAATCGGTGTTGCGGACCTGGGCTGACGCGGAACTCGCCGGCGGCGCAGAAAACCTGCATGCGCGGGCGCGCGGGCGTTTCGATCGCGTATTGCTGGACGCTGCGCTCGCGGTGCACGATGGGCATCGTCAAAAAGCGGCCAAGGCATTGGGCCTCGGCCGCAATACCCTGACACGCAAACTCGGCAGTTCGCGCAAACGGCGCGGGCAGCAAAAAGACAAGGAGTGACGCGCATGCCGATTGTGATCCGGACCGCGGAAGTCGCCGACGTTGCTTTCCTGGTGGAATGCAACGCCGCGATGGCATTGGAGACCGAGCACAAGACGCTCGATCGCGACGTCTTGACGCGCGGAACGCAGGCGGTGTTCGACGATCCGCGGCGCGGGTTCTACCTGATCGCCGAGCTGGACGGCGATCCCGCCGGCTGCCTGCTCATCACCTTCGAATGGAGCGACTGGCGCAACGGCGACTGGTGGTGGTTCCAGAGCGTGTACGTGACGAAAACTGCGCGCCGCGCCGGGGTATTCCGCGCGCTCTACGCCGATGTCGAACACCGCGCGCGTGCGGCGGGCGCCGTGGGGTTGCGGCTGTACGTCGAGCGCGACAACGAACGGGCGCAGCAAACTTATGTGTCGCTCGGGATGGAGGAAGAGGCGTACAAGATGCTGCGACGCGGGTTCATCCATTTCGTGTAGGAGCGGAAACCGCGACCCGTGGCAGAAGACGCCAACGGCGAGGGCATCCCGGGTGGGTCGGGCCTTCCGGCCCCTCCTACAATGAAGGAAATCGCATGGGAGCCGGGATCATGATTCCACAAACCCGCCGCGTCGCCGTGCTGGGCGGCGTGCGCATTCCGTTCTGCAAGCGCGACACGGCGTACGCCGACCTCGGCAACTTCGGCATGTCGGTGGAAGTGCTGGGCGCGCTGGTCGAGAAGTTCGGTCTGCACGGAATGGAACTGGGCGAAGTCGCATTCGGCGCAGTGATGAAGCATCCCGCCGACTGGAACCTTGCGCGCGAAGCGCTGCAATCGTCCGGGCTCGCGATGACCACGCCCGGCATCACCACGGCGCGCGCCTGCGGCACTTCCCTGGACAACGCGATCCTCATTGCGCAGAAGATCGCAACCGGCCAGATCGAGGCCGGCATCGGCGGCGGTTCGGACACGACCAGCCAGGTTCCGCTGACGTATTCCAACCGCCTGCAACAACGCCTGCTGGATTTGAATCGCGCAAAAACATTCGGACAAAAGCTGCGCGCCGCGGCCCGCGGATTTCGCCTGCGCGAACTGAAACCGCAAGTGCCGGGCGTGGTGGAACCGCGCACGGGCCTGTCGATGGGCCAGCACTGCGAAAAAATGGCGCGCGAATGGAAGATCGGCCGTGCCGAGCAGGATCAGTGGGCGCTGGAAAGCCATCGCAAGCTCGCCGCCGCCTACGACGCCGGCTTCTTCGAGGACCTGGTGATTCCTTTTCGCGGCGTCGCACGCGACAACCTGCTGCGTGCCGATACCACGCTGGAAAAACTCGCCGCACTGAAACCCGCGTTCGATCGCACCTCCGGCAAGGGTACGCTTACGGCCGGCAATTCCTCCGCGCTGTCGGACGGCGCGGCGGCGGTGCTGCTGGCCAGCGAGGATTGGGCCGCCGCGCACAAGCTGCCGGTGCTGGCGTATCTCACCTTCGCGGAAGTCGCCGGCGTCGATTACGTGCACGGCGAGGGCTTGCTGATGGCACCGACCATCGCGGTGCCTCGCATGCTGCAACGCGCCGGACTCAAATTGCAGGATTTCGATTTCTACGAAATCCACGAAGCCTTCGCCGCGCAGGTGCTGTGCCAGTTGCGCGCGTGGGAATCGCCGGATTACTGCCGCAACCGGCTGGGATTGGACGCGCCGCTGGGTTCCATCGATGCGGCGAAGATCAACGTCAACGGATCGAGCCTTGCGACCGGGCACCCGTTTGCCGCCACCGGCGCGCGCATCGTGGCGACGCTGGCCAAGCTGCTTGTGCAGAAGGGTTCCGGCCGCGGGCTGATCTCGATCTGCACCGCGGGCGGGATGGGAGTGGTGGCCATCATGGAGCGGTAGGTTGGGCTGAATGCAATGAAACCCAACGCGATCGTGTCGAAGGTGTTGGGCTTCCGCCGATAAAGCCGGCGTCAGCCCAACCTGCAGATGTTCGCGCTCAACTCACCTTGAACAGCGTCGGCCGCCACGCACCGCTGGAATAGGAGTCACGGCGGCGGCGCTGCATCAGCGCGATCGCTTCGGCGGCTTGCGCATCCGCCCAGTCGGCGCGCTGCACCATCAGCTTTTCCGGATCCAGCCCGCGCGAACGGGCTTCTTCCGCACGCCACGCGACGAAGTCGTCGTAGGCCTCGATTTCGAAGCGCAGATCCCGGCGGCACAACTCGATCATGATGGCGTCGTCGAGGAAGCCCAGCACAGGCACGCTGTCGGGAATGGCGTCGTTGGGATCGGCCAGATACGCCAACGCGGCGAGTACCCGCCTGCGATCGTCCTCGGGCAGATTGAAGCCCACGTCGCGGGACATCGCGATCAGCGACTCCACGCTGCCGATGCGCTCGGAGATGAACGGCGGTGCGGAAGCGCCCCGCGTTTCATCCAGCAGTTTCTGAGCCGCCGCGATGATCGTACCGGCATCCTCGTCCTTGACGCTGGCTTGCACGTCATGCATGCCTTTGACGAAGAACTGCAGGTCGTCGTCACTCAACTGGATGTTGATGTCCATCGGCATGGCTGAATCCTCGAACGGGCGGCTGAATGCGCCAGCGTAGCGACAGGTTTCGATGGCGTCAATTAGCCATCAAAGGTAACGGCTTTTGTGGAAAATCAGGCCATGGATGGCCGTTCTGGGCTTCCATGGTCCGGCAAGCCTGCGCCCGCGGTGGCACTTCAACGGAGCAGCGATCATGGACGATCGCACGCATATGTCTACAAAATCCCTTGCATGCCTGCCCCGAACGCGGTGATGAAGCGCGTGATGATGGCGGTGAGCGACAGGTTGACCTCGGGAAAGTCCCCCACCGGCTTCCAGCACTCCAGGAAGTCCGGATCGGTGGCCGGAACCGGCTGGCAACCGGGTTTCAACTGGTAATCGGTGGCGTAGCCGAATGGCCAGATGTCGAAGATCGGCAGGCTGCGCGAAACATCACCGATGGCCTGGCTGACGTCGCCGATGATGGGAATGGGACGGCGCGGCGCGACCAGCCATGCATTGCGCGGCGCGGCATCGCGCAGGATCGCCGCGCGTACCTGCCCGGCGAACGCCGGATCGTCGATGATCACGCCGTCCTCGGTGTTGTAGTGGCTGGAGCGCGGGTCGAAGTTGTGCGAACCGACCATGGCGATGCGGCCATCGACCACCAGCGATTTCGCATGCAGGCTTATCCGTGGACCCTGGTTGCCGGGCTCGATCGGCGCGCGACCGCCATGGTGTGCGGAAGATTTCTCCGATCCGAGACCGGACAGGCGGTTGTAGTCACCGAGCATCTCGCCGGCATCGGCCGGGTGCGGCATCAATTCATGGATCTGGAAACCGTAATCCACCAGGAACTTCTTGTGGTGCTTGTACGACAGCGCGTACACCGGCAGCGCGTCGGTGGAGGCCAGCGAATTGGTGGACACGATCACCTGCACCGGCGGCTTTTTCCCCTGCAGCGCCTTGAAGATCGTGCCCGCGCGGCGCGTCAACACCAGGTACGGCGTCTGCAGCACGATCTGCTCGTGCGCATCCGAAATCATCTTCATCAGGTCGCGCGTCAGCTCGCGTGAATCCGGGCCGTGCACCGCCTCGTCCTTGGACGGGAGGTCGTAGAAGTAATCCACCAGCCCCACGTTCAGGCTGTGGTCGAGCAGGTTCTCCGCGAGCCACCCGGGATCTTCCGCCTCGCTGCGGGTCGCGGCCACGCGCTGCGGATCGGCGAAGCGCGGCTGCGTCCAGGGTTCGACGTCGAGCGGGTGCGCCAGGATGTCGGCGTTGACGTCCTTCAGGTGCGTCAGCGGTACTGCGCGGTTGTTGTGCCAGAAGAGTTCGAAGCCGCGTTCCATCTGGCGTCCGGCAATCCCGGCCACGATCACGTCGCGGTCGAGAAAATCCATTTGCGAATCCCAGTCGAAGTAATCGTTGGCGTAGTTGCGGCCACCCACGATGCCGACCTTGTCGTCCACCAGGAACAGCTTGTTGTGCATGCGCTGGTTGAACTTGCGGAAACAGCACAACACGCTGGCGGCGTATTCGATGTAATTGTTGCGGGCGCTATCGAACGTCGGGTTGTACAGCTTGATGTGCAGGTTGCCGCTGGCGCGCGCCAGCCGCGACAGCAGTTGCGGATCGTTCAACGAGCCCAGTTGGTCGGCGAGGATGCGCACCTTCACGCCGCGCCGCGCGGCTTTCACCAGTTCGTCCAGCACCAGCATGCCGGCATCGTCCTTCGACCAGATGTAGGTCTGGATGTCGATGGACTTCTGCGCGGCCCGTATCAGGTTGATGCGCGCCGCCAGCGCGTTCTGGCCGATGTTCAGCAGCGTCACGGTGTTGCGCGGCGCGTCCGGCTTCGAGGCCGCGATCGCGTTGTCGGCCTGCGCCATGAACGGCGAGGTTTCGGCGCAACGGTCGGGCCGGTCGCAATCGCTGCGGCTGTCGGCGGACATCGAGATGATCTGGTCCGCGCGCTGGATGCGCTTCGTCGAGAGCGGTGCGCATCCAGCCAGCACCAATGCAAGGGCGCAGGCGCACCAGCCCAATTTTGCGCGAACGCTCTTTCGCATCACCCGCGCATCATACGGGGGCGTCGTGTGTCTGAAAGAGCCGTACATGGCGGCTTTGATGGAAATCAGGCCACGGACGGCTGTGGTGATGCTCAGGACACAGGATCGCCGGCCTCTGGTCTCAAGGCAGACGAAGCGGCGTTCGTGGACGAACGCAAAACGATCCTGAGATCCAGTTCCACCTTGTCCGACAACACGCCGCGCCAGCCGCGCATGCCGAAGGTGGAACGGGAAATCGTGCCGCGCACGCGGATCACGCATTGCAGGGGCTGCCGCGGGCAATCCGACGGCTGCAGCGTCAACGTCACGGGAAGGCGCTCGCCATGCAGGCTCAGCATTCCGCGCAACGTGCCTCCGGCCACCAGTTCGCCCATGGGGAACGGGTCGGAATCGAAGTGGATGGCGGGGAATTGCGCCGCGTCGAAGAACCCGACACCGAGCGCACGCGCGCGATCGCCGGTGTCGTCCATCCGCAGGCCGGCGACCGCGAGGTCGGCATCGACCCGGCCGAGATCGGCGCCGATGTGGGTGTCGATGCGATGCAGCGTGCCGGACAGCGCCGGGAACGTGCCGCGCACGTGCGCGAACCAGAACTTTCGCACGACAAACTGGACCTGCGATCGCGCGGGATCGATGGTCCGGGTTTGCGCAATGGTTTCAGCGGCGTGCGCGATGCCGAACGCGGGCAGCAGCAGCAAGGCCAGCGCCAGCGTCTTCAAGCTAGGGCGACCACAGGGCGCGCAAGCGCCCGTGCCCCGGTTCCAGCGCACCGTCGGCCAACTCGATCCACGCAAGCGCGGCGGGCGACATGCCGCGCGCACCGGCCGAACGGCCTTCGGTCAACAAAGCCAGCAATTGTTCCGTGCCCGGATTGTGCCCGACCAGCAACACCTGGCGCGCATCCGGCGCGTGGCTTTCCACCAGCGACAGCAATTCGCCCGGCGTGGCCTTGTAAATCGCGGGCAGGAACCGCGGCGTGCGCGTGCGCAGTGCCACGCATACGGCATCCGCGGTCATCTGCGCACGCCGTGCCGGCGAACACAACACCGCATCCGGTTCGGCGCCTTGTTCGGCCAGCCAGGTACCGACCGCGCGCGCCTGCGCCTGGCCGTGCACACTGAGCGGGCGTTCCACGTCACGTCCGTCCGGTCCCGCGTTCATGGCCTCGGCGTGCCGCAACAACAGCAATTCACGCATGTCGGATCCCGCTCACTGCCCGCTGGAACCGGCCGATGCCGGCACCGCATCGGCGGGTGCATCGGTCGGGATATTGCTGGCCCGCAGTGTCGCCAGCATCAGGCTCAACTCGGTGCCGCCGTTGCGCGCCGCCGCGAGCCACTGCGAAGCGAGCGCCGGATCGGCAAGCGCACGCTGCAGCAGGCCGGAATACTCGTGCACCTGCCAGGCGACGTTCCGGGCAGCCTGGTCGTTCTCCGCTTTCTTCGCAGGCTCCAGGTCACCCTGGATGTGCAGGCCCACCGCACGCGCGATTGGGCTAGAACCCCACGTCAGCGTGTGCGCGAGCTTCAGGCATGCCTGCCGCGTGCCCTGGTGCTTGGCCACCGCATCCTTGTCGCACGCGTCCACCACCGGCCCGAGGTTCGGTCGAAGATGGTTCTGGGTTGCGCTGGCCGCGACCAGCACGCGCACGCCATCGCCGTTGTCCGGCTGGCCGTCGTGCGCGCCCTGGGTGGTGTCAGCCAGCGGTGGCAGGACTTCGGTCGCCTTGGCGACGCCGGCCAACGCCTTGCCGTAATAGTCGTCGTAGGTCTGGGCGGCGGCGGCTTTTTCCAACGCGGCCTGCTCGGCCTTGGCGTCCTTCTTTTCGGCAGCCATGTCCATTGCCACGATCCACACCGCCGCGTTGTCGGCGGCGTTCTTCTTGAGAAATTCGAAGGCCTTCGCGTTGGGGCAATCGTCCTTGCTCCCGCACAGGTCCAGGCGCACCCACTCGGCGGCCGGACCGGCGTTCGGCGCGGTGGCGGCACGCTGGCTCAGGGAATCGAAATCCAGCCCCGGCGTCTGGTTCTTGAACGGCCGCGCGAGGATCGCGGCACCCAGCAGATAGTCCGGATCGGCGCGCAGTGCGACCACGCTGACCAGGTCGTGCTGGTACTGCTGGATCGCCTCGACGCGCTTCTGGTCGGCGGCCGACAATTTCGGGGCCGGTCCCGCCGTGCTGGCGATGGCAGGGCTGCTCGTCGCGGAGGCCGGTGCGGTGAGTTGCGCGGCGGCCGGCATGCTGCCGGCGGCAAGCAACGCGGCAAGGACGGCGGGGGTCACGACAGGGCGCATGATGAATACCGATGGGTGGATTTGGTGAAGCTAAACACGGACGGATGAATGCATACTGGCCGGCTGCGCGCTCAGGTGTGCAATGCGCTGCGCATGAACTCGGGTTGCGCCAGCGCGGCGCGGTGCATGTCGGCGTTGTAATAGCGTGTTGCGAAAGGTTTGGCGGCCGCATCCTGTTCGCGGAACGCGTCGAGCCCACCGCCCTTGCGCGCCAGCGTGCAACTCCACCAGCCGGTCGGATAGCACGGTTGCGGGAAGGGCAGCGTGCGGGTGGTCGAGAATCCGACTTCTCGCATCGCCTTGTGCATCGACTGGATGAGATCCAGCAGCACCAGCGGCGATTCCGATTGCTGCACCAGGATACCGCCTTCGCGCAGCGCGCGGAAACAGCTCGCATAGAACTTCGCGTTGAACAGGCCTTCGGCCGGACCGACCGGGTCAGTGGAATCGACGAACACCACGTCCAGCGAATCGGGCGCGGCATCGGCCATGTACTTGATGCCGTCATCGAACAGCAGTTTCGCGCGCGGATCGGCGTTCGATTCGCACAGTTCCGGAAAATATTTTTCCGCCAGCCGCGTCACCTGCTCGTCGATGTCGATCTGCACCACCGATTCGACGTCCGGGTGGCGCAACACCTCGCGCAGGGTGCCGCAATCGCCGCCGCCAATGATCACCACGTTGCGCGGCGCCGCGTGTGTGTACAGCGCGGGATGGGTCATCATCTCGTGGTAAAGGAAATTGTCACGCGAAGTGAGCATCACGCAACCATCGATCACCATCAGGTTGCCCCAATCGGTGGTACGGTAAATCTCGATGTGCTGGAACGGCGTCGAGGCCTCGGCGAGCTTGTCGTCCACGCGATAGCCGATGGACGAGCCCGACGCTTCGTGCTTTTCGGTGAACCAGTTGGACGGCATGCCGGGGAATCCTGTTGGAGAACCGTGAATTGTAACGGCCGGACCGGGGCCACGCGTTACAATGGCGGCAATCGATCCCGCGGCGATGGTGGCTTCCGATCGATCACTCCTTCGCGTCAAGGCCCGCCGCTGCGACGTTCCGCCCCTCGTTATCCGGAGACCCACGATGACGAACGCCTGGAACATCGATGCCGCCCGTTTTGCGTATTCCGTTGCGCACTGGAGCGACGGCTACGTCGACATCGGCACCGACGGCCGCGCCGTGATGCGTCCGCGCGGCCCGGAGGGCCCGACGATCGCCCTGGATGATGCCATTGCGCGCACGCGCGAACTCGGCCTGCGCCTGCCGCTGCTGCTGCGTTTTCCCGACATCCTGCTGGACCGCCGCGCGCGCCTGCGCGAAGCGTTCGCGGGCGCGATGCGCGCGCACGACTACGCCGGTGGCTACACGGCGCTGTATCCGATCAAGGTCAACCAGCAGCGCGCGGTCGCGGGCATGCTCGCGCAAGGCCCGCAGTCGCCGCGCGCGGCGGGCACGGGATTCGGCCTGGAAGCCGGTTCCAAACCGGAGTTGCTGGCGGTGCTGGGGCTGGCGCAGCCCGGATCGCTGGTCGTCTGCAATGGCTACAAGGATGCCGAGTACATCCGCATCGCGCTGATCGGCCGCAAACTCGGCATCGACGTGGTGATCGTGATCGAAAAACCATCCGAACTCGAGCACGTGATCGGGGAATCGAAGGCGCTCGGCGTCGAACCGAAACTCGGTGTGCGTGTGCGGTTGGCGTCCATCGGTGCCGGCAAGTGGCAGAACACCGGCGGCGACAAGAGCAAATTCGGGCTGACGCCGACGCAACTCCTGGCGCTGGTCGAGCGTTTGCGCGACACGGACCTGACGCACACGATGCGTCTGCTGCATTTCCACATGGGTTCGCAGATTTCCAACCTGCGCGACATCGCGGCCGGCATGCGCGAGGCGGTGCGCCACTTCGCGGAATTGCGCGCGGCCGGCCTGCCGCTCGATCACGTCGATGTCGGCGGCGGACTCGGCGTCGATTACGAGGGCACGCGTTCGCGCGGCGAATGCTCGATCAATTACGACCTCGACCAGTACGCGAACGCCGTGATCGCGCCGCTCGCGGCGGCGTGCGCGGAATGGCACATCGATCCGCCGCACGTGCTCACCGAATCCGGCCGCGCGATGACCGCGCACCACGCGGTGCTGGTGGTCAACGTCAGCGAAGTGGAAGCCGCACCGGATGGCGTGGTGCCGGCGGCCACACCGGACGAGGCGCCGGTGCTGCGCTCGCTGCGCGATACGCTGGCGGCGCTCGGCAAACGCCCGGTACGCGAGGTTTGGCAGGACGCGCAGCAGTATTTGAACGAAGGCCAGCTTTTGTACGCGCAAGGCGTGCTGGACCTGGCCCAGCGTGCGAAGCTCGATGCGCTTTTCCACGCGATTGCGCTGGGCGTACGCCAGCACCTGAAACCCGACGAGCGTTCGCACCGCGAAATCATCGACGCGCTCGACGTCAAACTGGTCGACAAATATTTTTGCAACTTCTCGGTATTCGAATCGATCCCCGATGTGTGGGCCATCGGCCAGATCTTTCCGATCATGCCGCTGACCCGCCTGGACGAGGAACCGACCCGGCGCGGCACGCTGGCCGACCTGACCTGCGATTCCGATGGACGCGTCGATGTGTACGTCGAATCCGGCGACCTCGATGTCAGCCTGCCGCTGCACGAACTGCGCGAGGGTGAACCCTACCGCCTCGGCATTTTCCTGGTCGGTGCGTACCAGGAAACCCTTGGCGACATCCACAACCTGTTTGGCGATACCGACGCGGTTAACGTGCGGATCGACGGCGACGGCCCTTCGACGGGGCTCAGGACAGGCTTCATACTGGACGGCGCACGCCGCGGCGATTCAGCCGACATGCTGCTCGACTACGTCGGCTACCAACCCGACGACCTGCGGGCCGCGTATCGCGAAAAGCTCGCTGCCGCGGGCCTGCAAGGAGATGCCGCGCGGCACCTCGAAGCCGCGCTGGAAACGGGCTTGACCGGCTACACCTATCTGCAGGAAACCTGAGCGTCAGGCGTCTCGTGCGACTACGGAGCTCTTGGCCATGGACGGCTGTTGACCGACGCAACCGCAACGCGTGCAGCTCACTGGTTCAAAGCGTCCCGTGCCACCTGTAACCCCGCCGGCGACTGGCTGACCGGCATCACTTCGATGCGATTGACGTTGAGGTGCGGTGGCAGGTTGGCCACCCACCACACGGTGTCGGCGATGTCGCGGCCGGTGATCGGATGCGCGCCCGCGTACAGCTTGTCGGACGCGGCCCGGTCGCCGCCGGTGCGTACCAGCGTGAATTCGGTTTCCGCCATGCCGGGTTCGACATTGGTCACGCGCACGCCGGTGCCGTGCAGGTCGCAACGCAGGTTCGCGGAAAACTGGGTGACGAATGCCTTGGTGCCGCCGTACACGTTGCCGCCGGTGTAGGGATGCGTGCCGGAAATGGAACTGATGTTGACGATCGCGCCGCGACGTTCGATCAACTTCGGCAACAACAGGCGCGTCAGCGTCACCAGCGCGGTGATGTTGGTGTCGATCATCTGCCGCCATTGCACGAGGTCGCAGTCCTGCGCCCTGGCGGTGCCCAGCGCGAGGCCGGCGTTGTTGACCAGCACATCGATGCCGCGAAAATCTTCGGGCAACGCCGCCAGCGCGGCGCGCAGGGCCGCCTCGTCGCGAATGTCGAATGCGGCGGTGTGCACACGCCCAGCGCCAAAATATTCGGTGAGTTGCGCAAGACGCTCCGCGCGACGTGCGAAGGCGATCACCCGCCATTCGTTTTCGGCGAACTTCGCCGCGATCGCGGCGCCGAACCCGGCCGAGGCGCCGGTGACCAGCACCACGCCCATCATTTTTCCTTCATGGGCATGGCCTGGAAACCTGCCGCCTGCAACTTCTTCTGCATGGCCTGCAGTTCCGTGGCGGTTGCGAACGGCCCAAGCCGCACGCGGTTCCATGTCTTGCCGTCGAGGGTGATGGACTGGACGTGGGCGGTGAATCCCTGCAGCGCAAGTTCCGCCTTCTTCGCATCGGCGGCACCGGAATCCGGGAACGCCCCGACCTGTAGCACGTAAGTGCCCTGCGACGACGCTGTCCCCGTATTCGCATTGGCGACCGCCGGCGTGGACGCGCTGGCGTTGTTGGCCGCCGCGGCTTTTTGCTGCTCGGCCTTGGCCATCGCAGACAGCTCGGCGTTCGGAATCACGACTTCCTTTTCCGGCAGCACCTTGTAGAAGTCGAATTGCGACGCGCTGGACGCCGCGCTGCTGGCGGCGATGCCGGGCGAGCTTCCTTGCTGCGCAACCGCGTTGGGGTTGGCCTGCGGCTGGTCCGCGCGGCGCAGGCTGGGCATGCCGCGATACGCGAGGGCCATCACGATGCCGCCCACCACCACGCCTGCCAGGAACAAGGCCCAGCCCGGAAAGGCTGCGCCGCCGTTGCGTACTGCTTGTCGATTGCTGCGAGTTGCCACTGCCAGTCCTCGTGCATGTTCCCGTGCGGCCCGCACGGGTCGCATCGGCCGTTCATCAGATAGCGTGAATCGTCACATCGTTTGCGGCGCCGACACGCCCAGCATAGCGAGTCCGTTGGCCAGCACCTGCCGGGTCGCATACGCCAGCGCCACGCGCGCGTTGCGTTGCGCCTCGTCGTCCACCAGGAATTGCTCGGCGTTGTACCAGACGTGGAACGCGCCGGCCAGTTCGCGCAGGTATTGCGCCAGCAGGTGTGGCTCGCGATTCTCCGCCGCGGCTTCGACGATTTCCGGAAAGCGCGAGATTTCCACCATCACGTCGCGCGCGTGATCGCTGTCGAGCCGGTCGAGATGTTTCAGCGCGTCGCGCTGTTCGAACACGATCGACCGCTCGTGCATCTGCCGTTGCACCGAACACACCCGCGCGTGCGCGTACTGGACGTAATAGACCGGATTGTCGTTGGTCTGCGCACGTGCGAGGTCGATGTCGAACACCAGTTGCGAATCGCTCTTGCGCGCAATCAGGAAATAGCGCGTGGCATCCAGGCCGGCCATGTCGATCAGGTCGCGCAGCGTGACGTAGGAACCGGCGCGCTTGGAGATCTTCACTTCCGCGCCGCCCTTCACCACCGTCACCATCTGGTGCAGCACGTATTCCGGCCAATCCTTCGGAATGCCGATGCCGAGCGCCTGCAGCCCCGCGCGCACGCGTGCCAGCGAGCCGTGATGGTCGGCGCCAAGTTCGGTGATCGCGCGCTTGTAACCGCGTTCCCACTTCGAGAGGTGGTAGGCGACGTCCGGCACGAAATACGTGTAGGTGCCGTCGGACTTCCGCATCACGCGGTCCTTGTCGTCGCCGAATTCGGTCGCGCGCAGCCATAGCGCGCCGTCGGCTTCGTAAGAATGCTCTTCGGCACCAATGCGATCGACCACCTGCTGCACCTTGGCGTCGGTGTACAGCGAGGATTCGAGGAAATACACGTCGAACTCGACGCCGAACGCGCGCAGGTCCGCGTCCTGCTCACGGCGCAACCATGCCACCGAGAAGCGGCGGACGGCATCGAGATCGTCAGGATCCCGCTTCGCGGTGATGCGCTCGCCACCGGCATCGATCGATGCGCCGGCCACGTATTCCTTGGCGACATCGCGGATGTAGTCGCCGCGGTAGCCGTCCGCCGGCCAACGCGGGTCTTCGGGTTCAATACCTTTGGCGCGTGCCTGCACCGACAACGCCAGATTCTGGATCTGCGCGCCTGCGTCGTTGTAGTAATACTCGCGGTAGACCTTCCAGCCCGTGGCCGAGAACAGCCGCGACAAGGTGTCGCCGATGGCGGCGGCACGCGCATGGCCAACGTGCAGGGGGCCGGTGGGATTGGCCGAGACGAATTCCACGCCTACCGCGCGGCCCGCGCCGGATTTGCCGTGGCCGTAATGCGCGCCCTCACGCAAAACCCGCCGGATTTCTTCGTGCCAGGCGGCATCGGAGAGGAAAAAGTTGATGAACCCGGGCCCCGCGATCTCGACTTTCGCAACCAGGGGGTTGGCAGGCAACGCCGCGACGATCGCCGTGGCGAGGTCGCGCGGCTTTTTGCCGGCCTGCTTCGCGAGCAGCATGGCCACGTTGCAGGCGAAATCGCCGTGCTCGCGCGAGCGCGTGCGTTCAATGACGAAATCGGGCGCTGGCGCTCCCAGCACGCCGTCCCGACGCAAGCGATCCAGGGCGTTTTCCAGCAGCTCGTGGAGGGCGTCTTTCACGGACAGGAAAATGTTGGAAGGGGCGACCTGTCATCGTAACGCAGTGGCGCATCGCGGCCAAATATGGCGGTTGTGGATAACTCGGTGGACAGCCGTGGATGATATGCGTTCGGAGCGACGGTCGCATCGATGTTTTGCCGCGAGTCAGACAAAAATGAATTTCATATTCAATGACATATATTTGTTTTGACGAAAGCACACGAAAAGATGCCCCCAAAGGCTTGTGATCAGGCGCTGTGCATAACTGACTGCAGGCAAGGCGCGGCCCGCTGCTGATCAAATCAATCCGCGCGCGGCCATCGACGTCGGCTCGCCCGTGCCGACCACCAGATGATCCAGCACCCGCACGCCGACCAGTTGCAGTGCATCGCGCAGCTGCCGGGTGATGTTGCGGTCGGCCGCCGAAGGCTCGGCGACGCCCGACGGATGATTGTGCGCCAGGATCACCGCCGCCGCATTGTGCTTGAGCGAGGCGCGCACGACCTCGCGCGGATGCACCGACGCGCCATCCAGCGTGCCGCGGAACAGTTCCTCGAAGGCCAGCACGCGATGGCGATTGTCGAGGAACAGGCAGGCGAAGACTTCGTACGGTTTGTGCGCGAGCTGTGCCTTCAGGAACGCGGCGCTGTCGCGTGGGCTCGTCAAGGCGGTACGCCCGACCAGTTCTTCGCCGAGACAGCGGCGCGCCAATTCCAGCGCGGCGGCCAGACGCGCGCGTTTGGCCGGGCCCAGCCCCGGCACGCCGGCCAGGTCACGCACGAGCAACGCATTCAGGCCTCCGGCATGCGCGAGCAGGTCGCGTCCCATGTCGACTGCACTGATCCCACGCACGCCACTGCCCAACAGGATCGCCAGCAACTCCGCCGGCGTCAGGGCGGCGGCGCCACGGGCCAACAGTTTTTCGCGTGGACGTTCATCCTCGGGCCAATCACGGATGCTCATCGTCCTGCCCTTCGTAACCGGCCTCCAGCATGCCGGCCGCGCAGTAACAGATGCAGCAGCGTGATTGCGCGATTCGGGTAAGCTAATCGCCGGTTTGCCTGTCAGCGGATGCCGACATGAGTGCCACGCAACATCGCCCCGGCGAACGCAAGCACGTTCTGCTCGGCGTCTCGGGTGGCATCGCCGCCTACAAGGCGTGCGAGGTCGTGCGCCGCCTGCGTGACGCGGGCGCGGAGGTGCGCGTGGTGCTGACCGAAAACGCCGCACGCTTCGTCACGCCGCTCACATTCCAGGCCCTGTCGGGTCAGCCGGTGCGCCATGGACTGTGGGATGCCGAGGCCGAGATGGGCATGGGGCACTTGGAACTCGCACGCTGGGCCGATGCCGTGTTGATTGCGCCGGCTTCGGCCGGCACGCTGGCCAAACTCGCACACGGTTTCGCCGACGATCTGCTGTCCACGCTGTGCCTTGCCACCACCGCGCCCGTGGCGGTCGCGCCGGCCATGAACCACCGCATGTGGCTGCACCCGGCCACGCAGGCCAATGTCGCCGCCCTGCGCGCACGCGGCGTCGCGATCCTGGGTCCCGCGAACGGACCGCTCGCGGAAGGTGAATCCGGGCCGGGCCGGATGCTGGAACCGCAGCAACTGGTGCAGGCGCTGGCGACTCCGGGCGGCACGCATGTCGCGTGAGGGCGCACTCGCCGGCGTGAAGGCCGTGATCGACGCCGGACCCACGTACGAAGACATCGACCCGGTGCGTTTCCTGGGCAACCGCAGCTCGGGCAAGATGGGTTTCGCCGTTGCGGAAGCCGCGGTGCAAGCCGGTGCCGAAGTGATCCTGATCGCGGGACCGGTCGCGTTGCCGACGCCGCCCGGCGTCGCCCGCCGCGTGGACGTGCGCAGCGCACGGCAGATGCGCGACGCCGTGATGCGCGCGATGGACGGCGCCGACATTTTCATCGCCGCCGCCGCGGTGGCCGATTGGCGCGTCGCCGATTACAGCGCCCGCAAGATCAAGAAGGGCCCGGCTGGCGCGCCGGTGCTGGAACTCGTCGAGAACCCCGACATCCTGGCCGAAGTCGCGGCGCGCGATCCGCGCCCGTTCGTGGTGGGCTTCGCCGCCGAAACCGATCACGTCACCGAACACGCGCGCGAAAAACTGGTGCGCAAGAAACTCGATCTGCTCGCCGCCAACCGCGTCGATGAAAACATCGGTATCGGCACCGACGACAACGCACTGGAGTTGATCTGGACGGACGGCAGCGAGACCCTGCCGCGGGCCGGGAAATCGGAGCTGGCAAAGGCGCTGGTCGCGCGCATAGCCGCCCATTACCACGCACGGCGGCGCGCATGAAGCCGTCGCAACAAGCGGTGCCGGTGGAGCTGAAACGGCTCGACGCGCGGCTGGGCGATTCCATTCCGCTGCCCGCCTACGCCACCGATGGCAGTGCGGCAATGGATTTGCGCGCGGCACCCGAAAACACCATCACGCTCGCGCCGGGTGACAGCGCCTTGATTCCGACCGGCCTCGCGATCCACATCGGTAATCCCGGCTGGTGCGCGCTGATCCTTCCACGCTCCGGTCTCGGCCACAGGCACGGCCTGGTGCTTGGCAACCTCACCGGTCTGATCGACGCCGACTACCAGGGACCTCTGATGATTTCGTGCTGGAACCGCGGCAGGCAGCCCTTTACCATCCAGCCGGGCGACCGCATCGCGCAGTTGCTGGTGACGCCGGTCGCACGCGTCGCGTGGCGCGTGGTCGAGGATTTCGCGACAAGCGCGCGCGGCGCCGGCGGGTTTGGCTCGACAGGGGTCGTGTAGCCACATGGACAACGATTCGACCACCGGCAAGGCTTCCAACACCCGGCAGGTACAGGCCGCGGCGCA
>JAGWZT010000268.1 GCA_018971925.1 Lysobacteraceae bacterium
CGGCGTTTTCAGGTCCTCGTCGAAGAAATACTTGGCATCGGCGAAACGCGGGCGGATCACGCGCTCGTAGCCGCGGCGGATCTGCGCGGGATCCTTCGATTCGAGATTCGCAATGCCGATGAAATGTTCGGTGAGCTTGCCTTCGGCATCGAATACCGGCACGAACTTCTGGTTGGCGCGCATGGTGGTGACCAGCGCCTCGTGCGGGACCGCCAGGAATTCGCGCTCGAAGGTGCAGGCGATCGCAACCGGCCATTCGTTGAGATTGGCCAGTTCGTCCAGCAACGCACCATCGAGGCGCGGCGTGCATCTCGCAGGCGCAACGCGCGCGACTTCATCGCGAATGCGTTGACGGCGCTCGGCCGGATCGGCCAGCACCTTCGCCGCGCGCAGCGATCCGGCGTAACCGTCGGCGTCCACCAGATGCACCGGCGCCGGGTGCATGAAGCGGTGCCCGCGCACTTGACGACCGCTTTTCAAGCCGAACAACTCGCCAGCGATCACCTGGTCGCCGTGCAACATCACGAGCCAATGCACGGGGCGCACGAACGCGAAGTCGTGGTCGCCCCAGCGCATCGGTTTCGGAATCGGCAACGCGGCCGCAGCCTCACGCACGATTTCCGGAACCAGTTCCGCCGTGGTGCGGCCCGGCGCAACACTGCGATGCACGAAGCGTTCGCCCTTCGCATCCGTCGCCCTGCCGAGCCGCGTCCACTCGACCCCGGCCTTGCTGGCGAAACCGAGCAATGCCTTCGTGGGATGTCCGTTCGCATCCAACGCGATGTCGATGTACGGCCCAAAACTTTCGTTGCGCTGCTCGGGTTGGGTGAACGCCACGTCCGGCACCCACACCGCGAGACGACGCGGCGTCGCGAAAGTCCGCGCGTGTTCGACGCCGGCCGTGATGCCGCGCTTCGACAGACCTTCGCGCACGCCTTGCGCCAATGCGTGCGCCAGATCGTCCACCGCGTGGATGGGCAGCTCCTCGCAACCGATTTCAAGGAGCAGCGAACGCTCAGGCATGCATTGCCTCCACGTTCGCGTTTTGGCGCGGCGCGACCCATTCCTTCGCCACGGCATGCGCCAACGCACGCACCCGCAGGATGTAGCGCTGGCGTTCGGTGACGCTGATTGCGCGGCGCGCATCCAGCAGGTTGAACGCGTGGCTGGCCTTCATCACCTGTTCGTAGGCGGGCAGCGGCAAATTCAGCGCGACGAGTTTGTTGGCCTCGGCTTCGCAGGCGTCGAAGCGGTGGAACAGTTCCTTCGTGTCGGCGTGTTCGAAGTTGTACGCGCTCTGTTCCACCTCGTTGCGGTGAAACACGTCGCCGTAGGTAACCACGCCGTGCGGCGCGGTGGTCCAGACCAGATCGAACACGCTGTCCACGTTCTGCAGGTACATCGCGAGGCGTTCGAGACCGTACGTGATCTCGGCGGTGACGGGTTTGCATTCAAGCCCGCCGGCCTGCTGGAAATAGGTGAACTGGGTGACTTCCATCCCGTTCAGCCACACTTCCCAGCCGAGTCCCCACGCGCCCAGCGTCGGCGATTCCCAGTTGTCCTCGACCAGCCGCAAATCGTGCACCAGCGGATCAATGCCAAGCGCGCGCAGCGAACCGAAGTAGCGTTCCACCACATCGTCGGGATTCGGCTTCAGCACCACCTGGTACTGGTAGTACTGCTGCAGGCGATTGGGATTTTCGCCGTAGCGGCCGTCCGCCGGACGTCGGCACGGTTGCACGTAAGCCGCCGCCCACGGATCGGGACCGAGCGCGCGCAGGAAGGTCGCCGGATGGAACGTGCCCGCGCCGACTTCCAGATCCAGCGGCTGCAACAGCACGCAACCCTGCTCCGCCCAGTAGCGGTTCAGGGTCTGGATCACGTCCTGGAAAGTGGGTCCTGCCAACTGCGTCCCCGGTGTGCCAAACAAAGCGCGCTAGTATAGCTGCGAGGCCCATTCGACACTGATTGAGCTTCGTTTTTCCGCAACGGGGCAGGCGATGGCGGCAAACCCGAATTCGACCGCGGTAATCGGCCGCAACGGCCGGCTGGAGCTGGGTGAAGTTCTCGCCGCACTGATCGCCGACGGACTGCTGGCCGCGGAAGACGCCAAGCGGATCCGCACGACCAGCCGCGCGGGTCGCGGTGCGGTCGAACTGCATCCGCTGGTGGTGATCGCGAGCGCCAAGCCCGAGAACCGCACCGATCCCGGCAAGCCACTGACGGTGGAATCGCTGACGGTGTGGCTCGCCGACAAAGCCGGCCTGCCGTATCTCAAGATCGATCCGATGAAAATCGACGCCGCCGCGGTAACGCAGGCCGTGAGCCAGGCCTACGCCCAGCGCCACCGCATCCTGCCGGTCGCCGTCGACCACGGCGCGGTGACATTCGCCAGCGCCGAACCGTTCGACAATCGCTGGGCCGCCGACCTTTCGCAGATGCTGCGGCGCGAAGTGAAACGCGTAGTCGCCAATCCACTGGACGTCCATCGTTACCTGATGGAGTTCTACGGCGTGCAGCGCTCGATCGCCAAGGCGCGCGAGGCCAAGCAGGATCCGATGGACGGCTCGGCCATCCTCAACTTCGAGCAGTTGCTGGAACTCGGCAAGGCGGGCGAGATCGGCGCCGACGACCGCCACGTCGTGCACATCGTCGATTGGCTGCTGCAGTACGCGTTCGAGCAGCGCGCGTCGGACATCCACCTGGAACCACGACGCGAAGCCGCGCAGCTGCGCTTCCGTATCGACGGCATACTCCACAAGGTTTTCGAACTGCCGCCCGCGGTGATGACCGCGGTGACGGCGCGCATCAAGATCCTCGCGCGGCTGGATGTGGCCGAAAAGCGCCGCCCGCAGGACGGCCGCATCAAGACGCGTTCAGCCGGTGGCCGCGAAGTGGAGCTGCGCATCTCCTCGATGCCGACGGCGTTCGGCGAGAAGATCGTGATGCGCATCTTCGACCCCGACATCGTGGTCAAGCAATTCGCGCAACTTGGTTTCTCGTCCGAGGAGGAAAAAACCTGGCGCGAAATGGTGGAGCGCCCGCACGGGATCGTGCTGGTGACCGGCCCGACCGGCTCGGGCAAGACGACGACGTTGTATTCCACGCTGAAACACCTCGCGCGACCGGAACTCAACGTGTGCACGGTCGAGGATCCGATCGAAATGGTGTCGCCGGAGTTCAACCAGTCACAGGTACAACCCGCGATCGAGTTCGATTTCGCGGCCGGCGTACGCACTTTGTTGCGGCAGGACCCGGACATCATCATGGTCGGCGAAATCCGCGATCTCGAAACCGCGCAGATGGCGGTGCAGGCATCGTTGACCGGACACCTCGTGCTGTCGACCCTGCACACCAACGACGCGCCGTCCGCGATCACGCGTCTGCTCGACCTCGGCGTGCCGCACTACCTGATCCAGTCCACGCTCGCGGGTGTGGTCGCACAGCGCCTGGTGCGCACGTTGTGTCCGCATTGCAAGGTCAAGGCGAAGCAGGACCCGCAAACCTGGTCGGTGCTGACGCGCGGCTGGGTCATCCCGCCGCCCGCCGAGGTGTACGAACCGGTCGGCTGCCTCGAGTGCCGCAACACCGGCTATCTCGGGCGCACCGGCGTGTACGAGATGATGACGGTCAGTCCGCGCCTGCGCGGCATGGTCACGCCGCAACTCGATCTCGCGGGCTTCACGGGATTCGCGCTGGAAGAGGGTATGC
>JAGWZT010000269.1 GCA_018971925.1 Lysobacteraceae bacterium
CCGCGCACCGGGACAGGTTCCGAGCGCCACTGGTTCGGCGGAATGGTTGGGCCATCCACGATGTCCCACGGACCCACCGCCCATGCATACAGATAAGTCGGCAGCGGTTTGGTTTGCGCGAAGGTGATGGTCTTCCAGCCCTGCCCGGACGGTTTGTCGCTGGTCTCGGCCGCGTTGGCGACCGCCTTGTCGACGTCGGGAATCGTCAGCGACAAATCCAGCGGCGCCTTGAAGCCCGGTTCGTCGAAACACGGAAACGCGAGCCGCGCGCTGATCGGTTCCATCTGCGTCATCGCGTACGCGTTGCCGGCGAACACCACCTTGTAATAACCCTGCAGCGTGCCGTTGTACGGCGCGGTGAAATCGAACTTCAGTTTGATCTTCTGCGGCTGCAGCGTCGCGCCGAAATCGACGCGCGCGACGCCGGCCTGCTCGGCGTCCCTGGTGACGGCACCGTCGTACCTGCCGGTGTGCGTCTTGCCACGCGCATCGGTGATGGTGACGCTGGAAACCTTGAGATCCTTGCCGTGCAGCCAGAGGTAATTCGAGGCCTTCTTCAGGTCAACCGCAATCGTGACGCTGCCGCCGTAGCCCGCCTGCTTCGGATCGCTTTTGATCGCAAGGTCGTAGGATTCCGGCACGACCCAATCGGGCAATCGCGTGAGCGGCGGCGTTTGCATGGCCCCCGCGGCCGGCGCATGTTTGGGCGCCGTCCGGGGCGGCTTTGCCAGCGCCACACCGGCGCAGGCGAGCAGCCCCACCATCACTGCCTTGTAGATCGTCCGCATCGCATCGCACTCCGTGCCGAATGAGCAGCTCGGAAGTGCACCACGCCGGCGCGGCCATCGCAAGTGACGGAAGTCCTCGCCGAACCGGGCGACGCGGTAAATCCACCGGCCGGTTGTGATATCAAAATAACATTGACACGATTATGTGACTGCTATAACAATCGATCCAACAGCGGTTCGTCGCCAATGCTCGGGAGGGTGGTCCATGAACACCAGGCGCAACGGGTTGTCGCTTCTTTCGGCCGCGATCGCCGCGGCATTGCTGGCCGCGCCGCTGGCGCATGCACAGAATGCGCAGCCGGATCAGAACACCACCAAATCGACGGAGAGTTCCGGCACCGTCACCACGCTCGGCACCATCGTCGTCACCGCGAATCGGCGCAACGAAACGCTGCAGAAGGTGCCGATGGCGGTGTCGGCACTGACCTATCACGACATCGAGCGCCAGCACCTGCAGGATTTCTCCGACTACGCCGCGAGCGTACCTGGGCTCGGCGCGATCTCGCTCGGGCCGGGAATGACCGAGCTGAGCATCCGCGGCATCGCTTCGGGGTCCCAGCAGCCCAGCGCCTCGGTCGGTGTGTACGTGGACGAAACCCCGTTCGGTTCCAGCAGCGTGTTCGCCATTGGCTCTGCGCTGACGCCGGATCTCGACCCCGCCGACGTCGAGCGCATCGAAGTGCTGCGCGGTCCGCAGGGCACGTTGTACGGCGCGGGCGCGCTGGGCGGCGTGATCCGGTTCATCACCATTCCGCCCGATACCGAAACCTACTCCGGGCGGTTGCAACTCGGGGGCACCAGCGTGGATGGCGGCGGCAGCGGTTTCGACCTGCATGGCATGGTGAATTTGCCGCTGGTCAAGGACAAGCTGGCGATCCGCGCCAATATGTATGACGAGACCGATCCCGGGTTCGTCGACGACGCCGGACGCGGCAAGACCGACGTGAACGAAAGCAAGGTCAAGGGCGGACGCGTGTCGTTGCTGTGGACACCCACCGACAAGACCTCGGTGCGCGTGACCGCGCTGGCGCAGAACCTCACCGCTGCCGGTTCCGCGACCGTGGCCCTTGACCCCGACACGCTTCAACCGGTCTATGGAGACTTGCAGCAGCGCAACGCCACGCTGGGCGGCGATGTCTTCGACGGGCAGTACCGGCTCTACAACGTGACATTCAACACCGACTTCGGCTGGGCGAAGCTGATGTCGTCGAGCAGCTACAGCAAGCTCGATGCGGTTACCAATGTCGACGCGACTTCGCTTCTATATCTGGGCCCGCAAGCGAATGGCCAGCCGTACGGCACGCTGGAGCAGGCCACGATCCCCCAGACCAAGGCCACCCAGGAATTCCGTCTGTCCTCACCGAAATCGCAAACAGTGGAATGGCTGGGCGGCGTGTTCTGGACCCGCGAGACCGGCAACAACGCGCAGAACATCTACCCAAGCGACTACTACAGCGGAACCCCGCAGCCCTCGCCGTTCGGCATCCCCATCGGTGGCGACCTGCAGCCAAGCACCTACGAGGCCTACGCCGCCTACGGCAGCATTACATGGCACGTCACGGACCGTTTCGACGTAGAAGCGGGCTTGCGCTACAGCCACGACAAGCAGCACTACACCGAAATCGGATACGGACTTCTTTTCGGCGGTATTCCGCCGACCGTGCTGCTCGACAAGCGCTCTTCCGACAGCAGCACCACGTTCTCGTTGACGCCGACGTTCCACATCGACGACAACAACATGCTGTATGCGCGGGTGGCATCCGGCTTCCTGCCCGGCGGCCCGAACATCGTTCCTGTCGGCGTCCCCAACGTGCCGGCGACCTTCAGTCCGACCAAGCTGACCGACTACGAGGTGGGCCTGAAATCGACATCACCCGATGACCGGCTGATGGTGGATTTGTCCGCGTACTACATCGACTGGACCAAGATTCCGCTGACCACCTTCGAAAACAATTTCACCTTCCTGACCAGTGGCGGGCAGGCGAAGAGCAAAGGGCTGGAAGCCACGATCGCGTGGATTCCCGCACCGGGCCTCAGGTTGTCGGCCAACGCTTCTTACAACGACGCCACTTTGACGAAGGATGCCCCCTACCCGTCCAACGGGAAGCGCGGCGATCCATTGCCCTACGCCCCGCAATTCACCCTCGGTCTCAGCGGTGATTACGACTTCGCACTGGGCGGCGGTTGGCGCGGCTACGTGGGCGCGAGCTACCAATACGTCGGCGAGCGCTCGACCGACTTCGCGTTCAGCTACCCGATCCCGGGAGTCCTGCCCCCGCTTCCGTCGAGTCCGACCATTCCGGGCTACAACACCATCAATCTGCGCGCAGGCGTGAACCATGACCAGTGGAGCATCGATGCTTACGTCAAGAACCTGACCAACCAGCGTGGCATCGTGCAGGCGAGCACGTTCCAGAACTACGTGCCGGTCGCCGGGGAGCTCAATCCGGTTAGCGGGAGAATGGAAGACAACGCGACGATCATCACGCCACGCATGTTCGGCATTTCGGTCAGCAGGAATTTCTGAGCCAGGGACGCGGCATGCATCTTGAACGACGGCGAAGCGCGAATGCAGGCGCCGACAGCTTCGCGCGCACGGCCGTCTCGAATGATACCTTGCAGGCAAATCCGTTCGGCTCCACGCCCATACGCCACAGGAGACATGTCATGTTGAAGCGCCTCGCCTCACTGCTGTTGATCACCAGCGTATGCGCCCCGTGTCTTGCACAGGTCCCGTCCTCCGCCGCCAGCAATCCGGAACCGGCTGCGTCGACAGCGCAGCCCGCGACATCGGCACCAGCCACGGAATCGATCTCATCACCGGCAACCGGAGTGACGCCAACCCTCGACGCCGCGGATTTGCGCGCGTTCTTCGACGGGCTGGTGCCGTACATGCTGAAGCGCAACGACATCGCCGGC
>JAGWZT010000270.1 GCA_018971925.1 Lysobacteraceae bacterium
TCTTGCGGTAGGTGTATTCGGCGTTTTCGGAACGGTCGCCTTCCGCAGCCGCGGCGGCCAGTGCCTTGACGACCTCCGGGCGCAATTTGCGCCAGAGATGATCGAGCTCCGCTTTCAGCGCGTCGAAACCCGCCCGCGTGATGATCGCGGTGGAGCGGGGCGGAGGTGGGCGCCAGCGTGACATGTCGGGTGATTGGCGTGCCGTGCGTTATTTTTTTCCGCCGAAGATTCCTCCCAGCACGCCGCGCAGGATCTGCCGGCCGAGCTGGCTGCCCATGGTGCGCACGGTCTGCTTGGCCATGGTTTCGATCATGCCCTGACGGCGTTTGGTGCCGAAGATCGCGTCGTGCATCGCGCCGCCCCAAGCCGAACCCTCCGGCGCCTTCTCGGTTTCCTTTTGCGCCGTCTGCTGCGGGTTGTCGACCGCCTTTTCGTCGGCACGCTTCGCGAGCATTTCCGCGGCGGATTCGCGATTGACCGGCGTGTCGTATTTCGGGCCGACCGGCGAGCGCGAGCGGATCGTGGCGCGTTCCTCGTCCGTGATCGGGCCCAGCCGGCAGGCCGGGGTCGAAACCAGCACGCGCTCGACCGGCGTCGGCGCACCCTTGTCGCGCAGCGTGGAGGCCAATGCTTCGCCCACGCCCATTGTGCCGATCACCTGCGCGACGTCAAGCTTGGGATTCGGCGCGAAAGTTTCCGCCGCGGCCTTGACGGCTTTCTGGTCGCGCGGCGTGAACGCGTGCAGCGCGTGCTGGATGCGGTTGCCCATCTGGCCGAGGATCACGCCGGGCATGTCGTCGGGATTCTGGGAGCAGAAATACACACCCACACCCTTCGAACGAATCAGCCGCACGACTTGCTCGACGCGTTGCTGCAGCGCCGGCGGGCAGTCGTCGAACAACAGGTGCGCTTCATCGAAGAAGAACACCAGCTTGGGATGGTCGGGATCACCGACTTCCGGCAACTGCTCGAACAGTTCCGACAGCATCCACAGCAAAAAGGTGGAATACAACTTCGGCTTCAGGATCAACTGGTCGGCGGCGAGGATGTTGATGACGCCGCGCCCGGACATGTCCTGGCGCATGATGTCCTTCAAGTCCAGCGCCGGTTCGCCGAAAAACTGCGCGCCGCCTTGCTGCGCCAATTGCAGCAATGCACGTTGCACCGCGCCGAGGCTGGATTTGCTGACGAGCCCGTAGTGCTGCGATACGTCCTTCGCGTTGTCGCCGACGTAATTCAACAGCGCGCGCAGGTCATCCATGTCCAGCAGCAGCCAGCCGTTGTCATCGGCCAGCTTGAACACGATTTCCAGCACGCCTTGCTGGGTGTCGTTCAACTCCAGCACGCGCGCCAGCAGTGTCGGCCCCATTTCGGAAACCGTCGCGCGCACGGGCGAGCCGAGCTTGCCGTACAGGTCCCAGAACACCACGGGGTTCGCGGCGGGTTGCCAGGTCTTGTCGATGCCGAGCTTTACCAGCCGCGCCTTCAGCTTGTCGCCCGGTGGCGAGGCGGCGGCCTGCGACATGCCCGCGATGTCGCCCTTGACGTCGGCCATGAACACCGGCGTCCCGAGTCGCGAAAAGCCTTCCGCCAGCACCATCAGCGAAACGGTTTTGCCGGTGCCGGTGGCACCGGCGATCATGCCGTGGCGGTTGCCGAAATGCGGGTCGAGTTCGACCGCGGTGGTGTCGTTCCTTCCGATCAGGATGTCGTTCACGCGGTCTGCCCCGTCCTTGCATTCATCATCGATGTTTCGATTGTACGGTGCAGGGCGGCTTGAGTCGTCCGCCGCTTCGCGTTAGGGTGCGGGCGTTGTCTTTGTTCGGGTGGGCGTCACATGATGCGGTGGCTGGGATGGATGGCGTGCGCCGGCGCGCTGGGATTGTTGGCGGGTTGTGCGCAGACGCCAACCAAGGGCACCCCTTCGGATTTGAACGGGCTGTATGCGCAGTTGAACCAGGCCAGCGCGCAGTACGACCAGGCGTTGCAACAGGCGCGCGCGGGCGACAACGCCCAGTCGCAGAAGACGCTGGAAACCGCGCTGGATGCGTTGCGCAGTGCGTCCGATCACTGCGTGAACACGTCGGGTTGCGACACCGCGCGCTTCCTGTCGGCCTACGACCGCGCATTGCGCCTGAAGGACGGCAGTTTCCTCGGCACCGAGGGCGACGAGCAATCGCTCGATACCGACGACCAGAACGCCACCGGCACCGATTCCGGCGTGCTCACCGCGTTGCCGCAGGCGCAGCGCACCGTGCAGTTGCTGCACGACCACAAATTGTCGGATCTGGTTGCGACCAACGGCACCGTGCAGGCAGCGTTGCAGGTCTGGCTGACGCGGTTGCGTCCCGAATTGATCCGCGCCTACGTCGATTACCAATACCTGCGTTACCAGATGGAGCCTGCGTTCCAGCAGGCGGGGCTGCCAGAGGCGATCCTGTTCGGACTGATTGCCAAGGAATCCGGTGGCCGCGTGCATGCGGTGTCGCGCTCGGGTGCGGCGGGTCCCTTGCAGTTCATGCCGGCCACCGGTGCGCGCTTCGGGCTCAACACCATCGATGGCTTCGACCAACGCTTCGATCCGACCATGTCCGCGCAGGCGACCGCGGCGTACCTCAACGAACAGCTGGGCCAGCTCAACGACAACCTGGCGCTGGTGCTGGCCGCGTACAACGGTGGCGAAGGGCGGACGGGACGGTTGGTCGCGAGTACGCCGAACGCGAGTTTCTGGGATCCGAACGTGTATTTCGCGCTGTCCCCGGAAACCCGTGAATACGTGCCGATGGTGCTGGCTGCGGCGTGGCTGTTCCTGCATCCGGCCCGCTACAACCTGCATTTCCCGCGCGTCGATGGCACGCCCGGTTTCGTCAACCTCGCCAACGCAGCGTCGCTGAACGAGCTGTCGGTGTGCCTTGGCGATGACGATGGCGCGCACTACGGCTGGTACCGCACGCTGCGCAACCTCAACCCGCAGATGGACCCGTCGCAGCTGCAGCCGCAGGGAACCCGCATCAACCTGCCGCGATTCCTGCAGGGTGCGTACAAGCAATCCTGCACCGACGGAAAATGGGTCGCGTTGGCTGATCAGTTGCAGGCGGCGCAACTGCCGACACCGCCCGTGCAGGTCGCTGCGGCCGACCCGCCGCCACGCAAATCAAAGCACGAGTCCGCCGGGCACTACACCATCCGCAGCGGCGACACCTTGTACGCCATCGCGCGCCGTTTCCGCTGCGACGACGTGCGTGATCTGGTGCGCGGCAACCACCTGCGCTCCGCCACCGACTTGCAGGTAGGGAAGCGATTGCGGTTGGTGGGGTGCAAGCGCTGAAGGCCCATCGCGGCTTGGCGCGTTGGCTGCAATCCCGCTATCATGTGCGGCTCACTGGAGAGGTGGCAGAGTGGTCGACGAATTCGCCGGGAGCGACAAAATCGTCTGGAGCGATTTTGGACGGCGTAGCCGGCCCTGAAGGGCGAACCCCATGGATGGGGTGAGCAATTCGGACAGCCGAACGGCTGGCCCCGAGCGCAGCGAGGGGTGAGCATCAGGGATGATGCGAACAATGCGCCGGCGTGAACTGCCACGATGCCGCGCGCTACATTTTTGGAGAGGTGGCAGAGTGGTCGAATGCGCCGGATTCGAAATCCGGTTTACGGTTATGCCGTAACGTGGGTTCGAATCCCACCCTCTCCGCCAGA
>JAGWZT010000271.1 GCA_018971925.1 Lysobacteraceae bacterium
TGAAACCCGGTGGCCGCGTGTTGATCCTGGAGTTCTCCAAGGTCAACCAGGACTGGTTGCAGCCGCTGTATGACTTCCACTCGTTCCAGGTGCTGCCGCGCATCGGCAAGCTGGTCGCGCACGATCAAGCGAGCTATCGCTACCTCGCCGAATCGATCCGCAGACACCCGGACCAGCAAACACTGAAGGCGATGATGGAAGCCGCCGGTTTCCGCAACGTGGAAGTGCGCAATCTTTCAGCCGGCATCGTGGCGATCCATCGCGGCTACAAGATCTGACAACCGGCATCCGTTGAGGGGGAACGATGCGCTACATCTTCGCGCTGCTGTTGCTGCTGGTCTCGTCCGTGGCCTCGGCGCAGGTCTACAAATGCACGCATGGCGGACAGGTCGCATACCAGGACTCGCCGTGCGCCAAGAGCGAGCAGGCCGTGCAGATGCACGTGGGTGCGGAATCCATCAACGATCTGCTGGGTTGCTTCAGCGTGACGCCGCAAAGCTGGGGCCCCAACAACGCAGACTTCATGATCCAGGTACGCCAGACCGACGAAGGCTACCAATTGCGCGCAATAGGCAGCTACTGGGGCCCGTACTCCAGCGTGTTCAAGCTGCGCCGCGCCAACTGGCACGAACTCGATGCTGTCAGCGAGTCGTCGCACATGCATCTGCGCGCGGGATTGACCGTGCAATGGAATCCGGATCAGGAACCTGCGCCGGTTGGCATCTACAGGGGCATGGGCGAAAACGGGAAGATGAAATACATCATGTCTTTCCGCAACACTTGGGGACCGGCCATGAAGATGGACTGCCCGTGACCGTCGGGAAGCGATGATGCGTGAGCTGTATCCCGAAATCGAGCCGCATCGTCGCGAACATCTGGCGGTCGACGCGCGGCATACGCTGTACGTCGAGGAATGCGGCAATCCGGATGGCTTGCCGGTGGTGTTCCTGCACGGCGGCCCGGGTGCGGGTTTGTCGCCTTACCATCGATGTTTCTTCGATCCTGCGCGCTGGCGCGTGGTGCTGTTCGACCAGCGCGGCGCGGGTCGGTCCACGCCATTCGCGGACCTCACTGACAACACGACGCAGGATCTGGTCGCCGATATCGAGAAGATCCGCGAACACCTCGGCATCGAACGCTGGCTGGTGTTCGGCGGCTCGTGGGGTTCGACGCTGGCGTTGGCCTACGCCGAAATACATCCAGAGCGCGTGACTGGATTGGTATTGCGCGGCATCTTCCTCGCGCGCGAAGAGGAATTGCGCTGGTTCAACGAAATGGATGGCGGCGCACGCTGCATTTTTCCCGAACGCTGGGCGCGCTTCCGCGACTTCATTCCCGAGGCCGAGCGCGGCAACATGATCGAAGCGTACTGGCGGCGCCTGGACAGCAACGACGAAGCCATGCAACTCGCCGCCGCGCGGGCGTGGAGTGCCTGGGAGGGCGGCAGCACCACGCTGGTGCACGATCCGGACGCCCCCGGTGATTTCGACGAACCACACAAGGCGGTGAGCCTGGCCCGGCTGGAAGCGCACTATTTTCGCCACGGCATGTTCCTGGAACCCGGCCAGTTGCTGCGCGTCATCGATCGCATCCGCCATATCCCCGCCGTCATCGTGCACGGCCGCTACGACATCATCTGTCCGGTGAAGACGGCGTTCGAGCTGCACCAGGCGTGGCCGGAAGCGGAGTTCCACATCGTGCTGGCCGGGCACTCTGCATCCGATCCAGCGATCGTGGACAAACTGGTCGAGGCGACCGACCGCTTCGCCGATCGATTCGACTGATCGCAGGCAAGAACCGGATGGCGGTACTCGTCATGCACCGGAAAACTGCGCGCTCACCAACCCGGAGCGAAACATGCTGACCTTGTTCGATTACCTGCCCTCTGAAAATGCCTGGAAGGTGCGTTTGCTGCTCAACCACCTCGGGCGGCCGTACCGCACCGAGATCGTGAGCATCTTCGAGGGCGAAGGGCGCAGCGATGAATACCTTGCGATCAGTCCCACCGGCACGGTGCCCGCGATCCGGCTGGATGACGGCCGCACGCTGGCGGAATCCAACGCGATCCTTGCGTACCTCGCCGACGGCACGCCGTACCTGCCGGGCGACGCGTTCGAACGCGCCAAGGTGCAGCAGTGGTTGCACTTCGAACAGGAACGCGTGGAGTCGGTGATCGGTTCGCTGCGTTACTGGAAGCTCACCGGCAAACTCGCCCGGCGTCCGCCGGCGCTGGTCGACCTCAAACGCAACGCTGCGTTGCGCACGCTCGCGATCCTGGAACGCGAGTTGTCCACGCGATCGTTTCTCGCCAACGACCGCTACAGCATCGCCGACATGTCGGTGTTCGCCTATGGCAGCCGCGCGGAAGAAGCCGGCATTCCGCTCGCACCGTATCCGCACTTCCGCGCGTGGATCGCGCGGGTGCAGGCGCAACCGGGATTCCTCGCGACGATGCACCCGTACAGCGAGGATCCGCACACCGTCAACGAGTTGCCTTGATGCCTCGTCACGCCGTGCGCAGGTCCTCGGTGATCGCTCCCCACTCGGCGACCTCGTTCTCGTGCGCGGCGTGGCGCCAGGTTTCCTTGAGCGCGTCGCCATACCACTCGCGCATCGAGGGCAGTGCCAACAGGCGTTGTGCGTAGGCATTCGCGGCAGCATCGAGCGGCGGCGCGTAGGTCAGGATGCGGAATGCGACCGGCGCGTAGAACGCGTCGGCGGCGCTGAATGCCTTGCCCGCAAGGAAGGGCCCGCCGAAGCGTTGCAGGCCGTCGTTCCACAATGCGTTCAGGCGCGCGAGGTCGCTCTGCAATGCGTTGTCGACGCGATACAACTTGACCCGGATGCCGCAGTTCATGCCGCATTGCGTGCGCAGCGCGGTGAAGCCTGAATGCATTTCCGCGGCGGCGCAGCGTGCGAAAGCACGCGCGGCCTTGTCGACCGGCCAGACTTGTGGGTGCGCCTCGGCGACGTATTCGGTGATCGCCAGCGAATCCCACACGGTGACGGCACCGTCCACGAGGCACGGCACCTTGCCGCTGGGCGAGAAGCCCGTGAACGCGCCGCCGTGGAACGGCATCATTTTTTCCTCGAACGGAATCCCGAGTTCGCGCAACAGCACCCACGGGCGCAACGACCATGACGAGTAATTTTTGTTGGCGATGTACAGCGTGGGCATGGCGGACTCCGGCGTGATCGAAACACGGATTCTATGCGCGCGCGGAAAATCCGGCGCCGACCCTTTTTGCACGGGCGCGGGCATCGGGGCGCTGGCATACTCGGGATTTACTTTTCGACAGGAACGCCCATGCGCCTGCTATCCACCCTCGCCCTCGGCGCTTTCGTGCTGCCGGTCGCCGCGCAAGCTGCCGACCCGCACTCCTGGGCGCAGCCGAAGGAAGTCTTGATCAATCACATCGACCTGAACCTCAAGGTCGATTTCCCGAACAAGCAGCTGGGTGGCGTCGCCACGCTGACGCTGGACTGGAAAAATCCATCTGCGCAGAACCTGGTGCTGGATACCGAAAACCTGAAGATCGCTTCCATCGAAGCGGTGGATGGCAAGGGTCATGTCAGCGCGCTGAAGTACGAGTTGGCTGCGCCGGTGCCGAACATGGGTTCGAAGCTCACCATCGCGGCGCCGAAACACCCGCACGAAGTGCGCATCGCCTATACCACGTCGCCGGAT
>JAGWZT010000272.1 GCA_018971925.1 Lysobacteraceae bacterium
GCTACGCGCTCGGCCGAAGGCCGCCTCTCCCAATGGGAGAGGGGTTCATCCATGTACGAAGGATTGCCGTGACCACAAACTACACCGCCCCGCTCGCCGACATCCGCTTCTGTCTCTACGACCTGCTCGATGTCGAAAAACTGTTCGCGAAACTTCCGGGCTGCGAATCGCTCAACCGCGAGCTGATCGACGCGGTGCTGGACGAAGCGGCGAAGTTCTCGCAAACCGTGCTCGCGCCGCTCAACGAAACCGGCGACCACGAAGGCTGCAGCTTCGACAAGAAAACCGGCGCCGTCGCCGCACCGGACGGCTTCAAGCGCGCGTACGAACAGTACGTCGAGGGTGGATGGGCCGGCCTGACCGCTCCGGAAGCCGCGGGCGGACAAGGCCTGCCGGAAACCGTCGGCGCGCCGGTCAAGGAAATGATCGACTCGGCCAACCTCGCCTGGGGTACCTACCCCCTGCTGTCGCACGGCGCCACCGAGGCGCTGCGCGTGCACGGCGAGGACTGGCAGAAGGAGGCATTCCTGAAACCCATCGTGTCGGGCGAGTGGACCGGCACGATGTGCCTGACCGAACCGCACTGCGGCTCCGACCTCGGCCTGCTGAAGACGCGCGCCAAACCGAACGAGGACGGCAGCCACGCGATCAGCGGGACCAAGATATTCATCACCGCGGGCGAACACGACTTCACCGAGAACATCGTGCACCTCGTGCTCGCACGCCTGACGGACGCACCGAAGGGCGTGAAGGGCATCTCGCTGTTCATCGTGCCGAAGTTCAAGGTCGGCAAGGATGGCAAGGCCGGCGAACGCAACGCGGTGCGCTGCGGCGCGATCGAACACAAGATGGGGCTGAAAGGGTCCGCCACCTGCGTGATGAATTTCGACGGCGCGCAGGGCTGGCTGATCGGTGAAGCGAACAAGGGCCTCAACGCGATGTTCACCATGATGAATACCGCGCGCCTCGCGGTTGGTCTGCAGGGCCTGGCGCTCAGTGAACGCGCCTACCAGAACGCGTTGTCCTACGCGCGCGAACGCTTGCAGATGCGCGCGTTGTCGGGACCGAAGTTTCCCGACAAGCCGGCCGATCCGTTGATCGTGCACGGCGACATCCGCCGCATGCTGCTGACGCAAAAATCACTGATCGAGGGTGGCCGCGCGCTGGGCCTTTACGCCGCCACGCTGGTGGACATCCAGCATCGTTCGACGGACGAAAACGAAGTCAAGCGCGCCGAAGTGCTGGTGTCGTTCCTCACGCCCATCGTCAAGGCGCTGCTCACCGAGAATGCCAACGAGTGCACCAGCCTCGCGCTGCAGATTTACGGAGGCCACGGCTACATCGCCGAACAGGGCATGGAGCAGTACGTGCGCGACGCGCGCATCACCACCATCTACGAGGGCACCACCGGCATCCAGGCGCTGGACCTGCTGGGCCGCAAGATCATGCAGCAGAGCGGCGAGGGCTTGCAGTTGTTCCTGGAACACGTGGCCGCGTTCTGCACGCAGCACGCGAACGACGCAACGCTGAAAGAGTTCATCCCGAAGCTGTCGGCGCTGGCCAAGGAATGGACCGAGGTTACGCAGGGACTTGGCAAGCGCGCCATCTCCGATCCGGACGAAATCGGCGCGGCAGCCGTCGATTACCTGTTCTACTCGGGCTACGTGGCACTGGCTTACGCATGGGCACGCGGCGTCGCCGCCGCCGACGCCTCGTCCCAACCCGATGACTTCAAGCAGGCCAAACGCCTGACCGCACGTTTCTATTACGACCGCATCCTGCCGCGCACCCGCGCGCACCTCGCCGCGCTGCAGGCGGGCGGCGACAGCGTGTTCGCGATGCCGGATGCATTGTTTGGTTGATTTACGGCAAACTTTGGAACCCGACGTCATCCCCGACTTTTCTCGTCACTCCGGGGCCCTCCGCCGTTTCATCGCGGACAGAACCCGGAATCCATTTTTCGAGCACCCCCAAGGCAAAGATGGATTCCGGATCCCGTCGTCAATCAATCCGACGACGGCCCCGGAATGACGAGCGAAGGATTGATATGCCATGCGTTCGCATACTCCCAGTGGGACCATCCACATTCGCCCCGCGACACCTGACGACACGGATTTCATCCTGTCGCTTGCGCCTCGCTTCGCATCCTTCGACTTGCCCAAGGGCCGACGCAAGCGCGAAGTCGTGGCCGCGATCCGCGCGGACATCGAACATGCGTTGCACGAAGCGCCCCCGAGCGATCATTTTTTCGTGGCCGAAGAGGCAAACGAAGCCCCCGTCGGCTTCCTGCACCTGCAAGTGCAACGCGATTTCTTTTCGGGCGCGCGAGCCTGCCACATCGCCGACCTCGCGGTCACGCCCGGCCACGATGGCCGTGGCATTGGTCGGACCCTGCTCGCCCATGCTGAGCGATGGGCGAAGGCCAATCGTTGCAAGCTGTTGACGCTCAGCGTGTTTCCCGGCAACACCCGCGCCCGCGCCCTGTACGAGCGTGACGGCTTTGCCGTCGACCTGCTGCGCATGACCAAGCCGATCGGCTCGAGCAGATGATCGTGACAAAATGTGAACTGCTTCACATTTCTATGCTAAGCTCGCGCTGCCCGCCCGACTGAGCCAACCGGCCCCCGGCCCTCCCCAGCCTCGACGAGCGTTCCCGGATCACTTGCTGTGAAAGGGGCGTTGCGTGTCAGAGCCGTCCGGTCCAAGCCGCAGCTATCGCGCCTTCATCAGCTACAGCCATGCCGACAAGGCGTGGGGCGACTGGCTGCACAAGGCGCTGGAAACCTATCGCGTGCCGTCGCGGCTGGTCGGCAAGCAGACCGAAGTGGGCACGATCCCGCCACGCCTGAACCCGGTGTTCCGCGACCGCGAGGAACTGTCGAGTTCGCCAGAACTTGACAGCAAGATCAACCAAGCGCTGGCGCAGTCGGAAAATCTCGTCGTGATCTGCTCACCCGCGTCGGCCACTTCGCGCTGGGTCAACGAGGAAGTGCTGGCGTACAAACGGATGGGCCGCGGCGGCCGCATCTTCTGCCTGATCGTCGAGGGTGAACCCAACGCCACCGACCTGCCCGGCCGCGAGGCCGAGGAATGTTTCTGCCCCGCGCTGCGCTTCGTCACGGATGCGGACGGACGACCGACGCCGGAAAGAACCGAACCGATCGCCGCCGACGCGCGTCAGGGCAAGGACGGCAAGGCCAACGCCAAGCTGAAACTGATCGCGGGGATGCTCGGTATCGGCTTCGATACGTTGAAGCAGCGCGAACTGCAACGCCGCACGCGAAGGATGACCGCGATCGCTGCGCTGGCGCTGGTGGTGATGGCGACCACCATCGTGCTTGCAATCTTCGCGCTGGTTTCGCGTCACCGCGCTGTCATAGCGCAACACGAAGCCGTGGTCGCCAAGCAAGCCGCCCAGCGCCGCCAGAAGCAGGCCGAAGGTCTCGTCAACTTCATGCTGGGCGACCTCTCTGGAAAACTCAACGAAGTCCACCGACTCGACATCCTGCAGTCGGTGGACGACAAGGCCATGGCCTACTTCAAGTCGCTGCCGGCCACAGACGTCAACGACGCGGCGCTGAAACAACGCGCCGAGGCCTTGGAAGAAATTGGCATCGTACGCATGGAACAAGGGCAACTGGTAGACGCACGTCAAGCGTTTCTTGCTTCCACACGCATCTCTT
>JAGWZT010000273.1 GCA_018971925.1 Lysobacteraceae bacterium
CGACACGCCGAGGCTTTCGGCCAGACGCCGCGCCGGCAACGCGGTGCGGCGTCCTCGAAGCGCATGGATGATCAGGAACAGGCGATCGGCGCGGCGCATCCATGCATGATCGCCGGATCAGGCATCGACCGCCAGTTCATCGCGCTGCGTGGCCTGCTCCGCGACCAGCGCCTCGTCCAGCTCGGACGCGCGCCGGATCGCCGGCCGCGACTGCACGTGCTCGACATAGGCGCGAAACACGGGAAGGTCCGGCACCAGCTTGAACAGCATCCCGTAGTTCAGCGCGCCGCCCCACAGCACGTCGGCGGCGGTGAAGCGTTCACCCAGCAGCCAGGGTCCCTGCTCCAGCTGCGCGGCGATGACCCGCATCACGCTGTCGTAGTCGCCGTACGCGCAGGCGCTCGCCGGCATGGGCTCGCGTTTTTGCGAGAAATCCATGATCGCAGGCTCGAAGCACGAACCGTAGAACACCATCCAGCGCAGGTAGGGTCCGCGCAGCGGATCGTCGACGGGCGGCGCGAGGCCTTTCTCCGGATACAGTTCGGCCAGATACATCAGGATTGCCGGCTGCTCGGTGATCAACACGCCTTCGTGGCGAAGCGCCGGCACCTTGCCCATCGGATTGATCGCAAGGTACTCGCCACTGCGTTGTTCGTTGCGTTGCAGGTCGAGTGTCACCAGGTCGAACGGTACGCCCAACTCCTCGAGCATGGCGCGGGTGACGGAAGAACGGCTGTGCGGGGCGTGGAAGAAAGTGACGGGTGAAATGGCGTTCATGAATGAACCTCCTGAAGGGAACGGGGGAATCGGGGCAATGCGACGGGTGGGCGCGTCCGCCGCCCACGCGGGCGGCGCGGCACGGGTGTTTCGAAACGCGGCGGCGGCCAACCCTCGACCAGCGCCCGATACTGTGCGGCGGGTCGATACGCGGCGAGGAACTTCGAGAACCAGCGATGCATGACGGGCTCCTTCTGCGATGTCCGCACAGTTTGCGCATGCGCTGCTGACAGCGTGCTGTCAGCAGCGAGTGGCAAGCGCGTCGCGAAGCCGTGACAATGGCCCTTCCCGCCACAGGATTCCGCCATGCAACCAGATTTCCGAGGGCCCGATTTCCGAGGACATGTTTCACTGACCCAATACTTGATCGAGGAACAACGCCGCCACGGCGCCATCAACGCCGATCTGCGCCTGCTGATCGAAGTGGTGGCGCGCGCCTGCAAAAGGATCTCGATCGCGATCGGCAAGGGCGCGCTGGGCGGCGTGCTGGGCGAAGCCGGCACGGGCAACGTGCAGGGCGAAGCGCAGAAGAAACTCGACGTGATTTCCAACGAAATCCTGCTGGAAGCGAACGCCTGGGGCGGCCACCTCGCGGCCTGCGCATCGGAGGAGATGGCCGATCCGTATCCGATCCCGGACGTGTACCCGAAGGGCAATTACTTGTTGCTGTTCGACCCACTGGACGGCTCCAGCAACATCGACGTGAACATCTCCGTCGGCACGATCTTCTCGGTGCTGCGTTGCCCCGAGGGCGTGACGCACCCGACCGAGAAGGACTTTTTGCAACCGGGCACGCGACAGGTCGCGGCGGGTTACTGCGTGTACGGCCCTTCGACGTTGCTGGTGCTGACCACCGGCCACGGCGTCAACGTGTTCACGCTGGATCGCGAAGTCGGCAGCTTCCGGCTCACGCGCGCCAACGCGACGATTCCTGAAGACACCTCCGAGTTCGCGGTCAACATGTCCAACCAGCGCTACTGGGAAGCGCCGATGCAGCGCTATGTCGCGGACCTGCTGGCCGGCAAGGCCGGGCCGCGCGGACGCGATTTCAACATGCGCTGGGTGGCGTCGATGGTGGCCGACGTGCACCGCATCCTCACGCGCGGCGGCATCTTCATCTACCCGCTCGACGAAAAGGTGAAGTCCAACGGCGGCAAGCTGCGCCTGATGTACGAGGCCAACCCGATGAGCTTCATCGTCGAGCAGGCCGGCGGCGCGGCGACGACCGGGCGCTCGCGCATCCTCGATGTGCAACCGACGCAACTGCACCAGCGCGTGCCGGTGTTCCTGGGCTCGAAGCACGAGGTAGAAACCGCGGCGAAGTATCACACTGACGCGAACCAGACCACGCAGGTATAAATCGCTGCACAGCCATTTCTGTCCAGCTCCGTACGGCAGGCACCTCTCCAGTTTGTCATTCCGGGGCCGGTCGCAGACCGGAACCCGGAATGACAAGCATGAAGAACTCGGTCCGGGAATGGCGACGGAATGATTGTCGCCGCTCAGACCCTACCCGTCACCGGAATCAACGCACCCGTGATCGCGGAGGCCTGATCTGACAGCAGGAACACGATCAGGCTGGCGAGCTGTTGCGGCGTCACCCACTTGCCGAAATCCGCCTTGGGCATGTCCTTGCGGTTGGGCGGCGTGTCGATGATCGACGGCAGCACCGCGTTGACGGTGATGCCGCGCGCCTTCAATTCCTCGGCCAGCGATTCGGTGAAACGCATCACGCCGGACTTCGAGGCCGTGTAGGCACCCACACCCGCGCCGGCCTTCAATGCGGAAGCCGCGCCGATGTTGACGATGCGCCCGCCATCCGGCAGGTGCGCCAGCGCCGCCTTGCTCGCCGCGACCGCGGTGCGCAAATTGATGCGATACAGGAGATCGAAGGTTTCGGGGTTGCCATCGGCCAGCGTCTCCCAGCGGAAGGTGCCCGCGATGTTGACCAGTGCATCCAGGCCTCCCAGCGCCTTCGCGGCCGCGTCGATCGCGGATTGCGCCTGCACGGTGTCGGAGAGATCGACGCCACCGAAGCGTTTTGCATCGCCGAGATCCATCCCGGCCGGAGGTGCATCGACGCGGTCGATCGCTGCAACCTTCCCGCCCGCCTTCAGTGCCGCCTGCACCACCGCCGCGCCAAGCGAACCGAACGCGCCGGTAATGGCGACGCGTTTACCTTCGAGCGACATGGCAATGCTCCTTCGGCGGCGCTGCGCCGGATGGTGATGGGACAACCGGGGAGCATATCGCCGGCCGCCCGCGGGATGTAACCCCGGGGCACCCTCCAGCGAATGCAATTGCGAGTAAGCTCATCCGATCGGTCGGAGTGCCAACAAGCATGGCCAGCATTCCCGAAGACGCGATCCACCGGCAATCCGAAGTCGCCGAGCCGCCGTCGCCGCGCATGGTCCGGCGCGTGGTGTACCGCCACACCCTGCCGCTCAGGATCATGCACTGGATCAACGCGGTCTGCCTGCTGATCCTGCTGGGCAGCGGCCTGCAGATTTTCAACGCGCATCCGGCGCTGTACTGGGGCCAGCGTTCCACGTTCGACCATCCGTGGCTGAGCCTTGGCGCGACCCAGACGCAGGACGGAAAGCTGCACGGCGTCACCGCGATCGGCACGCATCGTTTCGACACCACCGGCTGGTTCGGCGTATCGAACGTGGACGGCCAACCGGCGGTGCGCGGGTTTCCCGCGTGGGCGACGATCCCCGGTCCGCAATGGCTGGCGATGGGCCGCGCGTGGCACTTTTTCTTTGCGTGGATCTTCGTGATCAATGGCGTGTGTTTTTTCGCGTACGCGCTGTGGACGCGACACCTCACCCGCGACCTCGTCCCCACGCGCCGCGACTGGCGCGGCATCGGCCGTTCGATCATCGACCACGCGTTGCT
>JAGWZT010000007.1 GCA_018971925.1 Lysobacteraceae bacterium
CGCATTGCACGCGACCCCCTTCCCGTGGAAGGGGGTAAATGGCGATTCGCGTCAGAACTTGTACTGCATCGAGATTCCAAGCAGATCGCCGGAGTTGTCGAAGCTGCCCACCAGGTGATCGCCTGTGGAACTCATGTCGTTGACATTGCCGTTGTCGACGAACAGGTGCGCGTAACCGATGTTGAGCGTCACGTTGGGCGTCGGCGAATAGCCCGCGCCGACCGAGATCCACTTGCGCGCACCGTCCGGAATGCGCGGATCGCGCGAGAAGTTCTGGGTTGGCGTCTGGTCGTAGGCCAAACCGCCGCGCAACGTCCAGTTGTTGCTCATCTGGTAATCCATGCCGACAGAACCAAACCAGGTGTTCTTCCAGCCGTAGTACTGGTCGATGTCAGGCTGGTAGGGATTGGCGAAATCGATGGCAAGGCGGCTGAACGAGCTCCAGCCGGTCCAGGACACTTCCGCGCCGAACGACACCGGGCCTTGCGTCTTGTGCCAGTAGCTCAACGAGGCGATGGCCGGGGTTGCGAACTGGCCGCTGGCCGCGCCGCTCTGGAACAGCGGCGGTACGCCCGGCTGCGACAGCACGAACTGCACACTCGCGGGCACCGTGAAATACGCCTGCCCGTTGATGTGGTGGGTGATCTTGGCGTGGTAGTTCAGCGCCAGCGTGTCCTGCGTGGTCGGCTTCCACTCGGCGCCGATCTGCCAGCCCCACTTCCAGTTGTCGCCACGCACTTCGGCCACGCCATCCGCCGACTGCGGCAGGAAGGTCGGCGCCAGGCCGAACGGTGGCGCCGCCAGCACCGCGCCGTAATTGACCGCGTTGGACAAGTCGATGGTGGTCTTCTGCGCGATCACCGAGAAGCCCAGCGAGAACTGCGGATTAATCGCCCACGCGACCGAACCCACGAAGTCCATGGACTTCACGCTGGATTTGAGAGCGCTGTAACGGCCCACCCAGCCGGCGTTGTATTCGGTCACCAGGCCGAACGGCGCGTCGATGCCGAAGCCGATCCGCCAGTTCTGCGCGATCGGTGCGATGAAGCTGATGGCCGGTATGCCATGCACGCCGCCGCCGTTGCCGCCGTTGCCGCCCGACAGCGGTTGGCCGATCGCATCGGTCCCGGAGCCGTGGAACTGCGTGCTGACATTGATGGCGGTGGCGTCGAGCTGGACCGCGTAGGTATCGAAATCGACCATCGCGGCAGGGTTGTTGAGCACCACCGACGCGTCGTTGCCGGCCGCTTCGCGGCCTGCATACGCTCGGCCCAGCGCCTGCGCGGTGTTTTCGCTGATCTGGAAGCCGGATGCGAACGCGACCGGGCTCACCAGTGCTCCGGCGACGGCGACACTCAGCGTGGCGAGCGCCAAGCCAGCCAGCCTGGGCGCGGTGATCGGATGCTTGCTCATGGTGGATCTCCAGTCGAATGGTTTTTTGCATCGGCAAGGGCTTGCCCGGGTCCATGCCCGCGAACCGGCCTGCCTCGGGTCTTTCATACGTTTGTATGAATTTTGTTATGGCGGACTATCGCACCCCGGCGGAATCCATGCAAGTGGGCAGCAACGGCCTTCGCTCCGGAATAAATACGCCAGGTCTCACCATTGCCTGATCCGAGGTTTCGACCGGAGCGGCTGTTGTGAGAAGTCGGGCCATGGATGACCGCTCTGATGTCGAGGACTTGGGGCGCTACGACCACCGATGCCAAACGGTATGCAGCGATCATGGACGATCGCACAGCCCTCGTACATGCGCTTTCCTTATACTGGGCCGTCCTCGCACGCTTCCTGCTCATGCCACCAGCCAAGTCCCGCCGCCGGCCGCCACTGTCTCGTTCCCTGCCCTGTTTTCTTCCTTCGCTGATCGCGGTGTTCCTCACGATCTGGATTCCCCCCGCGTGGGAACGTTACTCGTTGCTGTTGTTGCTGATCGGCGCATCGCTGTCGATGGCGGCGGTGTGCCACGCGATTGGCTTCGGTTGCGAACCCACCTTCATGCGGACCGCATTGCGGCGCGGATCGGCCCACCTGATCGCGCTGGCGATCCACACCGCGATCGTGTTCCTGCTGGTGGCATGGCCGCTGATGGTGCTGTCGCAAGCGCCTTCACTGACGGCGGCACTGGGCCTGGCGGTGGCGCTGGTGATCGCGCTGCTGGTGTTGTGGCGTTTCTGGCCCGTGTTCGGCCTGGTGTTCGCATGGGACGATGCGTTTCCCGCCGGCGAGGAACATTCCTGGATCACCGCCGCGCTGGCGCGCAGCCTCGCCTTCGCGCGCCACCTCACGCACGGACGCGACTTGTTCCTCACGCACTTCCTGCCGGCTTCGCTCGCGCAACTCGCGATCGCATTCGGCGCACTGTCGCTGGCAGGAATCGGCGCCAACCTGCCCGACGAAATCCGCACGACATCCCTGTTCCTGTTTGCGGTGGTGGTGCTGCCGCTGTGTTCGCTGATCGTGGCGGACCGCACCCTGCGTTTGCTGTTCGACAGCCGCGTGCGGCGCTTCACGCCACGGCCGCCGACGCCGTCGGACCCGGCATCGGCGCCACCGGATGGTGGCCACCATTCCGAAGAAGCGTCCGCTGCGAGCGGGGATATCGGGACACCCGCGTCCATCGCGAAAGCCGTCAACGAAAAACCCGATGCCCCCGCGCAAGCCGTCCTGGATGAAAACCTGCTGGCCGCCGCGCGCGCGGGCAATACCGCCGCAGCGATGCAGTGGCTCGCGCAAGGCGCCAACCCTGATGCGATGCCGCCCGCGGGTGCACGCGACCAGCGTTCCGCGCTGGTGTTGGCTGCGGAACTGCCCGACACGCACCTGTTGCGTGCGCTGATCGCCAGGGGCGCCGACGTCAACCGCGCCCACGCCGGCCTGACGCCGCTGCTGGCGACCACGCGTGCCTGCCACGAAGGCCGTCCCGAAATGGTGACCAGCCTGATCGCGAACGGCGCCGATCCTGCGCGCGCGGATGCCGACGGCAACACGCCGCTGCACCATGCCGCGTTGTGCAGGGAGCCCGCGGTGGCGGCGATCCTGATCGACGCGCAGGCACCGCTGGAAGCACGCAACCGCGAACAGGCCACGCCGCTTGCGGTCGCGGCGGCCGCCGCGAACTGGCCGGTGCTGCGTTTTTTGGTCGAACGCGGCGCACACACCGACGCCGCAATGCCCGCCGCGGCGGGCATCGCCGACGACGATCCGGAAGGCGTGCGGTTACTGCTCAAGCACAAGGGCCGCGCAACGGCCGTGGATGCATTGGGGCGCAGCGCGCTGCTGCACGCGGCGCGCGAAAACCACGTCGAGATCACGCGCGCGTTGCTGGATGCCAACGCCGACGTGGCACTGACGGACCGTTACGGCACCACGCCGCTGATGGAAGCCGCACGTGCGGGCGCGGCCGGCATCGTCGCGCTGCTCGCGGAAAAAAATCCCGACGTGAACACTTGCGACCAGCACGGGCGGACCGCGTTGATGCTCGCGTGCCAATCGCCGCGGGCGAACGCTGCGTGCGTGCGCGCGCTGCTGGAACTCGGCGCCGATCCGGCACGCAAGGGCAGCGACGGCCGCAGTGCCATCGACCAGGCCAGCGCCGCGGGGCGCTGGGATCTGGTGGCATTGATGGATCCCGACGCGGCGCTGCCCGCCAGTCATGCGCGCGGGAACGAGCCCGACCCCGGCGCGGACACGCCGCAACATCTGCTCGACGCGCTGCGTTTCGCGCACTGGACCGTGGTCGCGCGTTTCGAGGAGCGCGTGCGTGCGTGGCCGATGGCGGAACTCGCCGCGCTGTACCTCGACCTCGCCGACCACGCCGACGCCACGCCGCGCGCGTGGCTGCTGGAACATGGCCTGGAGCCCGAGTCACGCCTCGACGACGGCAGCCGCCTGTTCGACGCATTGCTCGATCACCTGCCGGCATCGATCGCGGCCGCGCGCCAGCTGCTCGACGCCGGCGCCACGCCCGCGGGCGCGGGGCGGTTTGGACAAGCGCTCGCGCGGTTGGGTGATGGCGAGGATGCGGGATTCGCACTCGCCTTGCTCGAACGCGGCGCCGATGCATTCGGTGCCGATGCCGACAGCCGCACGCCGCTGCACCACGCCAGCCGCCCAGCCCTGCTGCCGGTGCTGGGTGCGCTGCTTGCGCGCGGCGCCGATCCCAACGCACGCGACCGTGCGGGTGCCACGCCGTTGCACGTCGCGCTCGACGGCAAACCCGGCGAAGTGCTGCCGCTGGTGAAGTCGCTCATCGCCCACGGCGCCGATCCTGAAAGTCCCGCCGCCAGCGGCGAGACGCCGCTCGGTCTCGCGCTCGCGCGCGACGCCACCAAGCTTGAATACTGGCTGCGCTGGAACGGCTGGGCGCTGCCCAAACGCCCGCTGCGCGACGAAGACCTGCCCGCTGCCGCCGCCGATCCGGATGCCGTCGCGCGCCTGCTGGAATTGGGCTTGCCCGCGGACGCCCGCGACAGTCGTGGCGCCACCGCCCTGCTGCGCGCGAGCGGTGCCGGCGCATTGCAGAGCGTGCAGCGGTTGCTGGCCGCGCACGCCGACCCGAAGCTCACGGTGGACACCGGCGCGTCGCCGTTGTCGGCCGCGGTCAGCGCGCGCCAACCCGATATCGCGCGCGCGCTGGTCGCCGCGGGCGTACCGGTGGATCTGCGCCACGCGGACGACGTGACCGCGCTGATGATCGCCGCGGCGCTGGGTCACCCCGACATGGTCGCGGTATTGCGCGAGCTGGGCGCACAGGCGAACCTCGCCGACGCGCGCGGCCAGACCGCGCTGCACGCCGCCGCGCGCTTCTGCTTCGACAGCCGCGACAGCCTGCGTTGCCGTCGCCTGCTGGACGCATTGCTGCACGATGCGGCACCGCTGAATACCGCCGACCGCAGCGGCGCCACGCCCTTGCTGGTCCTGCTCGGCGTGCACACCAAGCCCGGTGCCGATCACGACGGCACCCACCTTGGCGCGCTGGTGCCGGCGATGCTGGATGCAGGCGCGAACCTCGATCACGCCGACAAGAACGGTGTCACCGCGCTGCACGCCTGCGCGATGCACGCCATGTTCGAACCGGCGCGTGTGCTGCTGCAACGCGGCGCCAACCGCGAGGCGCACGATTGCATGCGGCGCACGCCATCCGACGTCGCGCGCGTGCTGGGTTACATCGACTTGGCGATGGAACTTGCGCCACGCCGTGGCGCGCCGTTCAATGCACCGGTGGTGACGCCGGCGATGACGCATCCGGAATAATGGAATGTCGGGAAAGTGCTGTCCTGCACTTGACTCGCGCCACCCATGGCGCTCGCCCGATGGGCCAGCTTCGCTGTTCGCGTCCGCTCCTGCGGACGCAGTCTCGGCACGACGAGTCCGGTACACGCCCGGACTCGTCTTCGCCGGATCAAGCGCTCGGTGTGCTTGATCCGCGGAGGCTCATCCCTGACCCGCACTGACAAGGTGCTTCACACCTTGTCGGCTTCCCGCGGCTGCGGCACCGTATCGGCTTCGAACAGGCCCTGCAGCTCTTCGTACGCCTCGCGGGTGGTCTGGCGCAGCGCCACGTCGTCGTCATAGACCAGGTGCTGGTCGCGCAGCAGGCGTTCGTCGTGCTCGCGGAACAACGCCACGCTGGCACGGGCCTCGTCCTCACTCATGCCCAGCGCCCTCAACGTCAGCGTCGCCATCTTCAGGCTGGAATAAAACGTCTCGCGCACGACGTCATCGGGATCGGCGGTCAAGTCCATCAGGCGGAACGCATGCTGGCGATTGCGCGCGCGTGCGATGATGCGCAGGTGCGGAAACATCCGCCGCACGATGCGCGCGGTGCGCACGTTGGCGGCCGGATCGTCGGTCGCCAGCACGAACACCTCGGCCTTGCCGGCCTGCGCCGCGCGCAGGATCTCGGCGCGCGACGGGTCGCCGAAATAAATCTCGGTCCCGGCGAAGCGGCGCGACAAGTCGACTTGTTCGATGGAGTTTTCCAGCGCCACGAACGGAATGCCCCGCGCGCGCAACAATCGGCCCACGATCTGGCCGACGCGTCCGAACCCAGCGATCACCACCCGCGGCACACCGGTGTCGATGGTGTCGTATTCGCGCACCGGCGTTTTCGGCTCGGGCAGTTTCGCGGCCGCCAGCACCAGCAGCGGCACCGCGGCCATGCCCAGCGTGATCACCAGCACCAGCACGCCGTGCTGGGTCGGCGTCAGCAAGCCCTGCTCGTTCGCCAGCTTGAACACCACGAACGCGAATTCGCCGCCGCCCGCGAGCAGCGCGACCAGCTTGAGCGCCTCGGCATTGCCCAGGCGCTTGTTCAAGCGGCCCACCAGCACCAGGGCCGGCGCCTTGCACGCGAGCAGCAGGATCACCAGACCCGCCACCACCCACGGATGCTGTTCCAGCAGGAGCAGGTTCACGCCCATTCCCACCGTGATGAAAAACAGGCCGAGCAGCAGCCCTTCGAACGGCGCGATGTTGGATTCCAGTTCGTGGCGGTACTCCGAATCGGCCAGCAGGACGCCCGCGAGGAAGGTACCGAGTGCCATGGAAATGCCGGCCAGTTGCATCAACCACGCAACCCCCATCACCACCAGCAGCGCGACCGCGGTGGAAACTTCGATCAACTGGGTCTTGGCGACCGCGCGGAAGATCGGCCGCAACGCGTAACGCCCGCCCACCACCACCACTGCGATCACGCCCGCGACGCGCAGCGCCGGCAACCACGAGGGCATGTTCGCGGCGTGTACGCCGCCATGCTCGGCCAGCAACGGGATGGCCGCGATCAGCGGAATCGCCACCAGATCCTGGAACAGCAGGATCGCGAAAGCCTGGCGCCCGTGCGGGCTCTGCAGTTCACGCCGCTCCGCGAGGATCTGCAAACCGAAAGCGGTGGACGAAAACGCGAGGCCCAGGCCAACCACGATGGCGGTCACCGGTTGCAGATGGAAACCGAACACCGCGATCAGCGCCATCACCAGCGCCGAACCGATCACCTGCAGCGTGCCTGCGCCGAACACCGCGCGCCGCATCACCCACAGCCGTTGCGGGGAAAGTTCGAGACCGATCACGAACAGCAGCAGCGCGACGCCGAGTTCCGACACGCCCGCGATCGCGTCCGGGTTCTGGATCCACTTCAGGCCGTACGGGCCGATCACCACGCCGGCCGCGAGATAACCGAGTACCGAACCGAGCTTCAACTTGCGCGACAACGGCACCGCGATCACCACCGCGACCAGGAACACCAGCACCGATGCCAGCCAGGAATGCGTTTCCACGGATCACCTAGGGTCTGTTCACGCCATGCCGCGCAAGTCGCTTTGGATTATGGCAGCGCCACCATGACACTTTCACTGCAACCCGTAGGAACGCAGCAGCGCGTCGGGTCGCGGGGCGCGCCCGCGGAATGCGACGAAGCTTTCCAGCGCGGGACGGCTGGCGCCCACGCCCAGGAACTCGTCGCGGAAGCGCGCGCCCGTCGCCGCATCGATCACGCCATGTTCCTCGAACGCACCGAACACGTCGGCCGACAACACCTCGGCCCACAGGTAGCTGTAGTAGCCGGCGGCGTAACCGCCCGCGAAAATGTGCGTGAATGCGTGCGGGAAACGCTGCCACGCGGGCGGATGCAACACCGCCGCTTCACGCCGCGCGGCTTCCAGCGTTTCCATCACACGCGCGCCGCGTGCCGGGTCGTAGTTCGCATGCAACAGAAAATCGAACAAGCCGAATTCCAGCTGCCGGCACAGGAACATGCCGGCCTGGAAATGGCGCGCCGCGAGCATCCTGTCGAACAGTTCATCGGGCAGCCGCTCTCCGCTCGACCAGTGCTTCGCGAACAGGTCCAGCGCCTGCCGGTTCCAGCAGAAGTTCTCCATGAACTGGCTGGGCAGTTCCACCGCGTCCCATTCCACGCCGTCGATGCCGCCGATCGAAGGCAGGTCGATGCGGGTCAGCATGTGGTGCAGGCCGTGGCCGAATTCGTGGAACAGCGTCTGCACGTCGTCGTGGGTCAGCAATGACGGACGTTCGCCACTCGGCACCGCAAAGTTGCAGGTGAGGAACGCGATCGGCAATTGCACGCCGTCGCCGTCGCGGAAACGCGCGCGGCACACGTCCATCCACGCGCCGCCGCGCTTGCCCGAGCGTGCGTACAAATCCAGGTACACACCCGCGAGCGGCTTGCCCTCGGCGTCGCGCACTTCGCAATAGCGCACGTCGGGGTGCCACACGTCCACGGGCTCGCGGGCCGGCTCCACGCTGATGCCGTACAACTTGACTGCCAGCGCGAACATGCCGTCCATCACCGACGGCAGCGGGAAATATGCCTTCAGTTGTTCCTCGTCCAGCGCGTAACGCGCGAGGCGCAATTTTTCCGACGCGTACGCGAGATCCCACGATTCCAGTGTTTCCAGCTCGAGTTCGCTGAGCGCGAACGCGCGCAGTTCTTCCAGTTCGCGTTGCGCGACCGGCCTGGCGCGCACAATGAGATTGCGCAGGAACGCCAACACCTCGTCCGGCGTTTCGGCCATCTTGGTCGCCAGCGATTCTTCCGCCGCATTGGCGAAGCCCAGCAGCTGCGCGGCCTCAAAGCGCAGCGCGAGGATCTTCTCCATGCACTCGGAATTGTCGAACTTGCCGGCATCCGGTCCCTGATCGGATGCACGCGTCTGGTACGCCCAGTACACGCGCTCGCGCAACGAGCGATTGTCCGCGTAAGTGAGCACCGCCTGCACCGCCGGCTGTTTCAGGGTTGCGAGCCAGCCGTCGAGACCGCGCTCGCGCGCGTATTCGCGCAGCACCGAACGGCCGGATTCGGGGATGCCGGCGAGGTCGCGTTCATCCTCGATGTGTTCCTGCCACGCATCGGTGGCATCCAGCACGGCGTTGGAAAACGCGGTGGTGAGTTTGGAAAGCTCGTTGGCGATCTCGCGGAAACGCGTACGCGCGGGTTCTTCCAGCGCGACGCCGGACAGCTTGAAATCGCGTAACGCATGTTCGACCAGCGCGCGCTCGGGGCGCGAACGCTGCGCGAAGCCCGGCGCCTCCGCGACCGCCTGCACCCTGGCGTACAGGTCGCGGTTTTGTCCCAGCGCACTGGCGAAGTCGGTGATCTTTTCCTCGGCCTGCTCATAGGCCGCGCGCAGTTCCTTGTTGTCCGCCACCGCGTGCAGGTGCGACACCGGCGCCCATGCATGGGCGAGGCGCTGGTCCAGGCGCTCCTGTTCCAGCATCACCTGGTCGAACATGTCCGTTTGCGGCTGGCCTTGCGCACCGGCGGCGATCAGCCGGTCGATGCCGGTTCGATAGTCGGCCAGGACCGCGTCGATAGCGGGCACCACGTCGGCCGCGCCGATCCTGGAAAACGCGGGCAAGACCGCATCGCTGAGCAGGGGGTTTTCGGTAGGCATGCATGGCTCCGGTGGATTCAACAGCGTGGCGTTCCTGCCCATCGAAATCAAGTTACGATCGCGCCATGGAGACCAAGCCGGCCCCGGACCTGCATGCGCTGCTGGGGCACACCGCGGTCTTCGGTCACCTGAATGCGCACGAGCTGGACGCGCTGGCGGCCGAGATGGCATGGTTTTGGCTGCCCGGGGGCGCACCGCTCTATCTGCACGGCGAGTCCTCCGATGCCTTGTACCTGCTGAAGTCCGGCAGCCTGGGCGTTTTCGGCGCGCCGCGGGTCGGCGGTGCGGCGCGCATGCTCGGCGTACTTCCGGCCGGCACCACGCTGGGCGAGGTCGGATTGATCAGCGGCGAGCCGCGCACCCACAGCGTGCGCGCGCTGCGCGATTCGGAATTGCTGCGCCTGTCGCGCGAGGGCTACGAGGACCTGGTCGCGCGGCATCCGCAGGCAATGCTCGGGGCCGCGCGGGTCGCGGTGCGCCACCTGCAGAACGACGACATGCCCTGTCCGCCGCGCACCTTCGCTGTCCTGCCCTTCGGAGCCGGCATCGACGCGCATGCCTTCGCGATGGAGCTGCAGCGCCAGTTGCTCGGCCACGGCGAATGCGCGGTGGTCGACGCTGACCTCGGCCGCGATCACGACAGCGAATGGTTCGCGGGCCGAGAAGCCGAATCGCGCTTCGTGCTGTACGTCGACAATGGCGACGCGTCGTGGCGGCAGTTGTGCCGGCGCCAGGCCGACGCCCTGTTGCTGCTGGTCGACGCCGAACAACCTGCCACTGCATGGCCCTATCCGATCGGGGAGTCACCGGGCGCGGGCGCCTTCAGACGCGAATCCGCCGCCGACTACACGCATCATCGCCCTCGCCACCTGGTGCTCCGTCATCCGCCCGGCAAATTCATCTATGGCGCGGCACACGCGTGGCGCGTGGCGCTGGATCACGGCGAGTTGCAACACCATCACTGGCGGCACCGCGCCGACGTCGCCCGGATCGCGCGACTGCTTTCAGGCAACAGCACCGGATTGGTGTTGTCGGGCGGCGGTGCGCGCGGCTTCGCGCAGATCGGCGTGATCCAGGCGCTGCGCGAAACCGGAATCGTGATCGACACGGTGGTCGGCACCAGCATTGGCGCGATCATCGGCGCCGGCATCGCCTACGAATGGGACGACGCCAAGATGCGCGAGGCGTACCGGCGTGCACTGGTCGACGGCCGGCCGTTGCGCGACTGGACGCTGCCGCTGGTGGCGCTCACCCGGGGGGCGCGCACCACCATGCTGCTGCGCGAAGCTTTCGGCGAGATCGACATCGAGGATTTGCCGATCCATTTCGCCTGCGTATCGACGGACCTGACCGAGGGTGCCACCGTGGTGCACCGCGAAGGCCTGCTATGGCGGTGGCTGCGCGCATCCAGTGCGGTGCCGGGCGTGCTGCCGCCATTGTTCCACGACCGCCATGTCTACGTGGACGGCGCGGTCATCAACAACCTGCCCACCGACGTGCTGGCCGAGGAAAGCCACGGCCGCGTGATCGCGGTCGACATCGGCGCCGACGACAGCCTGACCGCGGGCGTCGACGAAGCGGCTTCGCCATCATTGCCCGCGTTGTGGGCGCAGCGCCATCGGCACGACCTGCGGCCGAGCGCCTTCGCGATCCTGGTGCGTGCCGGCATGGTCAATTCGGAAACCGGCAGCGCACGCCGCCGTGCGCTCGCCGACCTGCTGCTGCGCCCGGACATGCAGCGCATCGGCCTGTTCGACTGGCAGGCGTTCGATCACGCGATCGAGCTCGGCTACCGCTGCACGTGCGACACCTTGCGCCACGAACCTCCGCTTCGCGAAAACGGCCCCGGCGAGCATTCCGCGGATACCATCCGGCCGCTACGATGACCGCCTTGCGATCCATGCGGAACCGGGGCCTGTCGACACCATGACAAACGTGCGGAGCTACCGGGGCGTGCTGCCGAAACTCGGCGCGCGCGTGTACATCGACCCCGCGGCCACCGTGATCGGCGACGTCGAACTTGGCGATGACGTATCGATCTGGCCCGCGACGGTGGTGCGCGGCGACGTCGAAAGGATCCGCATCGGCGCGCGCAGCAACGTGCAGGACGGCGCGGTGCTGCACGTGACCCACGACGGCCCGTACACGCCCGGCGGCCAGCCGTGCCTCATCGGCGCGGACGTCACCATCGGCCACGGCGCGGTGGTGCACGCCTGCACCCTCGGCGACTGCTGCCTGATCGGCATGCACGCCACGATCCTGGACGGCGCGGTGGTGCAGCGCCATGCGTTCGTGGGTGCAGGCGCACTGGTCGCACCAGGCAAGACCGTGGGTGAAGGCGAGTTGTGGATCGGCAATCCCGCGCGCTGCGTGCGCAAGTTGAGCGACGCCGAGATCGAAGCACTGCGGTATTCGGCGCGGCACTACGTGAAGCTGAAGGACGAGTATCTCGGCGCGTCGTTGTAGGAGCGGCGGGAGCCGCGATCAAATTCAAAGGCATCGCCAACCCGTTCGGGCCTGCCGGCCCTCCTACAACGGCATGCTGCGCAGCTCACGTAACACGGCATCCGTATCCGGCCGCACGCCGTGCCAACGCTCGAATGATGCCGCCGCGGTTTCAACCAGCATGCCGAGGCCATCCGCGGCTGCCGCACAACCGGCGGCTTGCGCCCATTCGACGAAGGGTCGCGCGGCCGGGCCATAGCTCAGGTCGTAAGCGAACGTGTGCACTTGCACCCGGGATCGCGGCAGCACCAGCGCGGCATGCTGTACGCCCGCCGACGTCGCATTGACGATCAGGTCGAAAGCCGCGCAGCGATCGAGCGCATCCCACGCGGCCGTGCGCACCCGTTCGGGTGCGGCCAACGCAGCGGCCAGCTCCTGCGCGCGCGCAGGCGTGCGGTTGGCGATGGTCAAGTTCCGCGCGCCTGCATCCAGCAACGCGAACGCGGCCGCGCGCGCCGCGCCGCCGGCACCCAGCAACAGCACTTCGCGTTCGCGCGGATCGAAGCCGAAGCGCCCGCGCAGGTCCGCAAGCATCCCGGCACCATCGTTGCTGCCGGCTTCGACGCGACCGTCCGGCAACAGCGTCAATACATTCGCCACGCCAAGCCGCCGCGCGGCCTGCGTGTGCACATCCGCCAACGCGAAGGCGGCGGCCTTGTGCGGCAAGGTGACATTCGCACCACGGCCGCCGTGCTCGAAGAATGCGCGGACCGCGTTCGCGAATTCGCCCGGTGCCGCGTCGATCGCGCCGTATTCCATCGCAACACCAGCTTGTTCCGCAAACAGCGCGTGCAGGCGCGGCGACAGCGAGTGCGCGACGGGATGGCCGAAAACGGCGTAACGGGGAATGGCGGTCATGGGCGAAGTGTAGGGGCATGACTGCTTGTCGCGATCGGTGAGACGGCGACAGCGGAGGATCGCTTCACCACCCCAGCCGGAGTCCGCCATGCGCCGCCACATCCGATCCGAATCGCCCCCTCCGCATGACGCTCTCACGCTCGCGGCCACGACCTGGCTCGCCTGTGGCGTGGTGTTGTTCGGTTTGACGCCACTGCCGTGGCACGATGCGACGCTCGGATGGACACCCGCGTTCTGGCTGCTTGTGGCGCCCTGCCTGCTGCTCTTGGGAAGGCGCTTGGGTGCAAGGCGCCCGGCATTTCGACCCTCGGGATTTCACACCCCATAACGCTTCATGTGGAGCGGCTGTTGCGAAAAGTCAGGCCACGGAAGGCCGAAGTGGACTCCACGAACTCACGAACGTGATGCCTGCTGCTCCTGGCCAGAGCTGCGAGTGCACGCCAGACATCGTGCAGCGAAGCGTCATATGACCGTCGCGAGCGAAGGCGGATTGCGGGACGCCGACTGCATCGGCAGGATTGCCGATGCGAACGCCGCAGGCGGCCCGCAGGGCTGGCCACATGGATGTGGCCAGTAGCGCAGCAGGTCAGATGATGCTTCGTCAGGCCGCGACGCCGTTCCTTTTGGCCTCCATCCGCCGCAACAACTCGTGCATCACGCGGCGGTAAAGCTCATCGCCCAGCTCCGCATCTTCCACGCCGGCGTCGATGGAAGGGTTGTCGTTCACCTCGATCAGCACCGTGCGGTCGTGGGTCTGCTTGATGTCCACGCCGTACAGGCCGTTGCCGATTGCCGCCGCGCCGCGCAGGGCCAGTTTGATTACATCCGCAGGCGCGTCATCAATCTTGAGGCACTCGAAACCGCCAGAACGCGCGCTGCCACGCGCGCTGTGGTTGTAGATCTGCCAATGCCCGCGTGACATGAAGTATTTGCAGGCGAAAAGCGCCTTGCGGTTGAGCACGCCGATGCGCCAGTCGAACTCGGTGTAGAGGAATTCCTGGGCGATCAGCAGCGCCGTGCTCTGGAACAGGTGCGCCGCCGCCTTGGCCAGTTGTTCCTGACCGTCCACCTTGATCACGCCGCGCGAAAAGGAGCCATCGGGAATCTTCAGCACCAGTGGGAAGCCGAGCTTTTCCGGCAACTCCCGCAACTGCTTCGAATCTTCGCGATACAGAACCTCGGAACGCGGCACCGCGATCTTGTGCGCGCGCAGCAGGTCGTTCAGATAGATCTTGTTGGTGCAACGCAGGATCGAGGTCGGATCGTCGATCACCACCATGCCTTCGCGTTCGGCCTTGTGCGCGAAGCGGTAGGTGTGGTCGTCCGGCGCGGTGGTTTCGCGGATGAACAGCCCGTCGTATTCGGCCAGGCGCGGGTAATCGTTCTTCTGGATGGGATCGACTTCGATGCCGAGATCCCGGCCGGCGGTGATGAACTGTTTCAGCGCACGCGCGTTCGAGGGCGGCATTGCCTCCTTGGGGTTGACCAGCATCGCGAGGTCGTAGCGCGATGGCTTGCGTGTGCGCGGCTTGCGCCACAGGCGCTTGGAGAACGCATCCAGCGCCTGAGCGAACGCGTCTTCCTGGGCGTCATCCAGCGTGTGCAGCCCGACCGGCTTGATCGCGCTGATCTGCCACACGCGGTCGCGCTCGAACTCGATGCGCAACAGCGGGCACGGGAACGTCTCGAACACCTGCCGCGCCAGATCCTGCAGCGCGGGGTACGAAGTCACCCCGAAATAAACCAGGATGCCGAGGTCGGTGGTGTCCTGGCCGCCCGCCGGAAGGAAATGCGTGAGCTTCTGGTTGAGATCCTCCACGTCGAGGTTGTACAGCGCACGCTTGCGCAGGTCACTGATCGTGCGCACCGATGGAATCACGCGATGCCCACGCGCTTCTCCCAGCAGCGAAACATAGTGGCCGACGCCGAGGTATTTGTAGGTGCGGCACAGGTTGATGACGTGGGTACGCTCGTCGCCGCTGATCGGCTCGCGCAGGTACTGCATCGCGGTGACGACGTTGTCAGAGGGGTAGTACGAACCCCAATCGGATGCTTTTTCGACGACGATGGCCAGACGGCTCATTGCGATCTTCCTGATTCGGCCCGGACGCCATGACCACACGTCGGCAGCGCCCGAAAGGGCGCAGTGTCGGCACCGCGCGTGCCGAACGCAAGGGGTTGCCGCGACCGGTCAGGCGTCGATTCAGGCTTGCGCGCCGCAAGCCGCCGCGCCACGCTTGCACCCATGCCGGGCACCCGAACCGACCCCCCAATCCGCCGCGCCACCCGTGCCGACGTTGACGCGCTGCTTGCGCTGGAAGAAGCCACCTTCGACAGCGACCGCATCAGCCGCGCGCAGTGGCGCCGCCATATCGGCAGCGGCAGGGCGGCGGTTTTCGTGAGCGGCACGACCGGCAGCGTCGACGCCGCGGTCGTGGTGTTCTACCGCCGCAACGCACACGCCGCGCGCCTATATTCGCTCGCGGTCGGCACCCATGCGCGCGGAACGGGCCTCGGCGGCGCGCTCCTGACCGCAGCGGAAGCCGACGCCCGCGCACGCGGCTGCACATCGATGCGCCTGGAGGTGCGCAGTGACAACCCGTCGGCAATCGCGCTGTACGAGCGACGGGGATACACCCGGGTCGCGCACCTGCCGGGGTTTTACGAGGACGGTGCGGACGGCTGGCGTTACGTGAAAACACTGGTCCACGGAGCGTCCTGACCTGGGTGCTTTTGGGGCAGAATGCGGTGCCGAATGCTGGCCGCACCTCGGCGGTGGGTTACGCACGTTTCCGGGGTCCTATACTCATCCATCACCTTCTTGCTTGGGCTGCACGCATGCGCCACCGCTACTTTGCCGCACCACTGCTGTTGCTTGGTTTCGGACTGCTCGCCGGCTGCGGGCAGAAGGGGCCGTTGTACCTGCCGACCAAGCCTGCGGCACCGGCATCCGCTTCTTCAACGCCGGCGACGGCGACACCGGCCGCCCAACCCGCTGGCTCAGCAACAGTTGCGGCGCCGGTGTCATCTTCCCCAGGTGGCGGCTGACGCCGCGGGGTCGCACGTGGGCCTCCGCTTCACCAAGATGCACGGCCTCGGCAACGATTTCGTGGTGCTGGACGCACGCACGTCACCACTGCCCCGCGATGCACCGATTCGCGCCATGGCCGATCGCCATACCGGCATCGGCTTCGACCAATTGCTGATCATCGAACCCGCGCGTGATCCGGCTTGCGTCGTCGCGTATTCAATCCGCAACGCCGACGGCTCCTTCGCCGAACAGTGCGGCAATGGCGCACGCTGCATCGGTGCCTGGCTGCACCACGCGGGCGCAATCGCGGTCGGCACGATGGTGAAACTGCAGAGTCCCGCCGGCGTGATCGGGATGCGGCTGGACGACGCCTCGACGGTCGCCGTGGAAATGGGCGAGCCGATATTCGAACCCGCGCGGATACCCTTCGATGCCCCGTCGGTTGCGGACAGCTATCCGCTGGAGGTCGACGGCGCGCACCTGGAGATCGCCGCGCTATCGATGGGTAATCCCCACGCGGTGCTGGAAGTGGCCGATGTGCACGAGCCGCGCGTGGACGCTCTGGGCCCGCGCATCACCGCCCATCCGCGCTTCCCGCGGGGCGTCAACGCGGGTTTCGCCCAAACCATCGACACGCACCACATCAAACTGCGGGTGCACGAACGCGGCGCCGGCTGGACGCTGGCCTGCGGCAGCGGCGCCTGCGCGGCGGTCGCCGCCCTGCGCAACCGTGGCCGCGTCGGCGACGACGTGCGCGTCGAATTGCCGGGCGGTGCACTTTCCATCGCATGGAAAGGCCCCGGTCACGCGCTGTGGATGACCGGGCCGGCGACGTTCGCTTTCGACGGCGAATGGCTCGGCAACCCGTGAATAACCTGCTGCGCTCGACAGCTTGCGACGATTCTCCACGGGTTGCCATTTGATGCCTTGCGTGCAGCATCGCGACTTACCAAACTGCGCGCATACCACCGGAGTCCAGCATGGCCGATTTGACCCTGAAGCAAAGCCTCGAAGCGATGGACGTCGCCGAATACCTGCGCCAACACCCGCGCTTCCTGGAAAATTTCCCGGACGTCGCCAACGAGCTGGTGGTGCCTCGCGAAAACGGTCCCGCCGCATCGCTCGCGGCCTATCAACTCGAAGCCCTGCGCGCGCGCAACCGTGAATTGAATGACAGGCTGGCCGAGCTGGTGGCGATCGCGGGTGACAACGAACAACTGATGGTGCGCGTGCATACGCTGACCGTGGGCCTGCTGCGCGACAACAACCTGCCGGATGTGCTGAAGAGTTTCGTTGGCGCACTCAACGAGGACTTCCATTCCGACCGGGTGCGCGTGGTGCTGTTCCGCGACGGCGCCGACCTGCCACGCGCGGACTGGCTGATCTGCGTGCCCGAGGGCAAACAGGCGCTGCCGGCGTTCACGGATTTCCTCGCCCGCGGCGAACCCGCATGCGGTAGGCTCGCGCAGGCAAAACTCGACCGCCTGTTCGGCGGCGACGCCGGCAAGGTGCACTCGGCGGCATTGCTGAAAATCGGCAACGAAGGCATGCTCGCGATCGGGAGCGGCGACCCCAATCGTTTCCATCCGGGCATCGGTACGCTCTTCCTGAAGCTGATCGCGCAGGCGCTGGACGCCGCGATCGCGCGCTTCGCAACCGAATGAACCGGGCGGCATGAGATGAGCAGCCTCGCCGCCGATACCGCGCGGTTTCTGGATTACCTGAAAATCGAGCGGCACTATTCGCCGGGTACGCTGCGAAACTACACGCACGCGCTGGGAGCCTTGACGCGTTTTGCCGACGGGCTTTCCCTCGCAGCGTGGAATGAACTGCGCGGTGAGCAAGTGCAGACACTGATCGCGAACGAGCACCGCCGCGGACTGGAGCCGCCGTCACTACGGGCGATGCTGTCGGCCTTCCGCAGTTTCTTCCGCTTTCTCGCGCGCGAAGGAAAAATCCAGAACAACCCGGCTGCGGGTGTTCGCTCTCCCAAGGTGCGGCGCAAACTACCGGAAGTGCTGGACGTGGACGAAGCTGCGATGCTGGTCGAAATCACGGCGGACGACCCGCTCGCCCTGCGCGACCGCGCGATGCTCGAGCTGCTGTATTCCAGCGGCCTGCGCGTGTCGGAATTGTGCGGGACGCGCTGGCGCGATCTCGACACGGAAGAGGGCCTGCTGCGTGTCACCGGCAAGGGCAACAAGACCCGTATCGTGCCGGTGGGCCGGATGGCGCTGGAAGCGTTGGCCGCATTGCGGACCTCGCAACCCGCGGGTGCGGACGCCCCGATCCTGCAAGGGCGCGCCGACCAGGCGTTGACGCCCGGCGCGGTGCGCGCCGCGATCAAGCGCCGCGCGCGTTCCCAGGGCATCTGGCGGCGCGTCTATCCGCATTTGATGCGGCATTCCTGCGCCTCGCACCTGCTGGAATCGTCGGGCAACCTGCGCGCGGTGCAGGAATTGCTGGGCCATGCCGACATCGGCACGACGCAAATCTACACGCACCTGGATTTCCAGCACCTCGCCAAGGTGTACGACGCCGCACACCCACGCGCGAAGCGCAAGTAGGAGCGGCGGAAGCCGCGATCGATGCGGCGCGAGCGTCGGCCCGGCATCGGGCCTTCCGGCCCTCCTACAGACGCAACTCAACACACACCGGTCGAAGCTTTGGTCCTCTCGCACCGAAGTTGCGCAACGGCTACAGCGTGTAGCCGAAGCGCTCCAGCCACGGACGCAGGACCGGCAGCACCGGTTCGAACTGTTCGCGGTAGTTCTTCCAGCGCCCCACCGCCGCTGCGCTCACCGGCTGCGTGACCTGCGCGTAGCTCGGGGTCGCGATGAACTGCTTGTCTCGTGCGTGTGCGGCGAAGTTCGCGAACGGTGATGCGTCCGCGACCTCCAGGAATTGCCCAAGCCGCGCGACCGCGCCTTCGAAATCATCGACGACGGATTCGTAGCGCCACTCCAACACGCTCGGCTTGAAAACTTCGATATGCCGGCAGCACTGTTCGAAAGCTTCCGTGTACCCTCGCGCGAGGCGCGGCAGTGACGAGCACATCGCCCGGAACGCCGGCGAGCGGAACGCCTGCATGCTGCAACTCAACAGCACGTCGCACGGATGCCGGATGCACAGGATGATGCGTGCTTCAGGAAACAGGCGCAGGATCATCGGCAGGCACAACATGTTCAGCGGATTCTTGTCGATCAGACGGCGGCGTCCGAGGTTCGGCAGCGTGCGGCCGACCAGCCGGCCATAGACCGCGCGCAACTGATCCGCCTCGCCCTGCGCCAAGTCGGCAAGGTCGGCCGGATAACGCTGCCCCGCATGCTCCATGCGTTCGATCAGTTGGTATACGTAACCGCGCTCGTCCATCGAACCGAAATCCGGATGCGCGTCGAGCATCTGTTCCAGCAGCGTCGTTCCCGAACGCGGAAAGCCGATCACGAACACCGGACTCTGCAGCATCGAGGGGCCGGCCACGGGTCTCCATGTCGCGTACGCACTCGCGTCGACCGTTCGGGTCACCATGGGCAACGGCTGACCGTCGGATGCCGGCAACTCCGGCGCCGCTTGCCGGGCGATCTCCATTTGC
>JAGWZT010000274.1 GCA_018971925.1 Lysobacteraceae bacterium
AAAACGGCAACTGCTGTCAGCGCCGCCACCATCCAGCGCCAAGATCGCTCACTCATGCACCACACCCCTTGCGCTTGGTGTCCGTGGGAACTTGGCTGTTGATGCCGATGTAAAACTGACCCGCCGTGCCGATTGGATTTTGACCCGGGGGTAGGACGCTTCCGCTGTGGGTTGAGCGTCTGGGTTGGAGTGTAGTTTCTCTGGTGGTGGTTTGCCTCCTTGGTTGACTACGCCGTCGCCGGGCTGGCTTTTTCGGTCCTGGCCTGTTCGCGGGCCTTGATGCGCTTGCCGGCCGCATCTGAGCTGCGCAGGAAGCGATGCGACTGGTTGCCGGTTTCCACGATGTGGCAGTGGTGGGTGAGGCGATCCAGCAAGGCGGTCGTCATCTTTGCGTCCCCGAAGACCTTGGCCCATTCGCCGAAGTCCAGGTTCGTCGTGATCATGACGCTGGTGTGTTCGTACAGCTTGCTGAGCAGGTGGAACAGCAAGGCGCCGCCGGCCTGCGAGAACGGCAGGTAGCCGAGTTCGTCGAGGATGACCAGCTCGATCCTCGAGAGGCTGGCGGCGATGCGCCCGGCCTTGCCCTGGGCCTTCTCCTGCTCCAGCGCGTTGACCAGATCGACGGTCGAGTAGAAGCGCACCCGCTTGCCGTGGCCGGTGATGCCGGCCACGCCCAGGGCCGTCGCCAGGTGCGTCTTGCCGGTGCCGGGTCCGCCGACGAACACGACGTTGTGCGCCGATTCGGTGAAGGCCATGTCGGCCAGCTGCTCGATCAGCTTGCGGTCCACCGGCGAGGCGGTGAAGTCGAAGCCGGCCAGGTCGCGGTGGATCGGGAAGCGCGCGGCGTGCATCTGGTGTTTCACCGAGCGCAGCGCGCGATCCGTGGCCTCGGCCTTGAGCAGGTGCTCGAGCAGCCAGCTGCCCGCCTCCGTTTCGGCGGCACCGCGTTCGGCCAGTTCGCCCCAAGCCGCCGCCATGCCGTGCAGGCGCAGGGCTTTCAGTTCTGCGCTGAGGTCACGCATGCTCCACCTCCCGCAGGGTGTCGTATCGGGCCGGGTCGGCCAATGGTGGCGTCGCTACGCTGAGGGTCGTCGCCACCACCTCCGGCAACGGCGCATCGTTGAGCCGGGCCAGCACGTTCTGCACATGCTCGACACTGACGCGGCCAGAGGGCGGCGCCGACTCCAGCGCCAGTTCCACCGCGACCAACACGGCTTCAAGGCCGGCCTTCGGTACGATGGCGAGCACCTTGGCCATGGCCCGGTCGCCCTCCGGTTCGCGCAACAGGCTGCGCCGCAAGTGCTGCAGCGGTGCCGGCAGGTCGGCGAACGGCGCGCCGTTGCGCAAGGCGCCCGGCTTGCGTTCGAGCAGCGGGATGTAGTGCTGCCAGTCGTAGGCGGTCCGGCTTTGATCCCGCAGGCGCGCGTGGCTTGCCACGACCGCACCGTCCGCGACGACCACCACCCGCTCCGGATACAGGTGCGTGCTGACCAGGTGTCCCGCCAGCTCGCACGGCACCGAGTAGCGGTTGCGGGCCACCGACACAAGACAGGTGCTGCTCACCCGCGCCGGCTTCTCGACGTACCCGTCGAACGGCGACGGCATCGGCATCAGCGATTCCCGCTCGTGCTCGAGCATCTCCGCCAGCGTGAACGCCGGGTGCTCGGGATGCTTGAGTTCCTGCCACAGCTCCTGGCAGCGCCGGGCCAGCCACGCGTTCAGTTCCTCGAACGAGCCGAAGCGCTGGTCCCGTGCCTCGACCCAGATCCTGCGCCGGCTATCCTGCACGTCCTTCTCGACCCGGCCCTTCTCCCAACCTGACGCGACGTTGCAGAAGTCCGGGTCGATGAGGTAGTGCGAACACATCGCTGCGAAGCGCGGGTTCACCGTGCGGCCCTTGCCCTTGTGCACCTTGTCGACAGCGGTCTTCATGTTGTCGTAGATGCCGCGCCGCGGCACCCCGCCCAACGCCGCAAAGCCACGCGTGTGCGCGTCGAACAGCATCTCGTGACCCTGGCCCGGATACGCCACCAGCCAGAACGCCCGGCTCGCACACAGCTTCAGGTGCGCCACCTGCGCCTTGTAGTAGATCCCGCCGACGATGACCCCTTCCTCGCTCCAGTCGAACTGGAACGCCTCGCCCGGCTCGAAGGTCAACGGCACGAACGCTGCCGGCGTCCCACCGCCGCCTTGCCGCCACGCCCGGATGAAGTCCGTCACCCGCGAGTACCCGCCGGTGTAACCGGCCGCCTGGATCTCGCGATACAACGCCAAGCCCGTGCGCCGTTCCTTCTTCGGCCTCAAGGCATCGGCCTTCAAGGCCTGTTCCAGCACCGCGTGGAATGGCGTCAACTTCCCCGGCGGGGCCGTCCGCCGATAGCGCGGCTCCTCCTGCGCCGGCGCCCGCAGCCAAGTCCGAACCGTGTTGCGCGACAAACCCGTCCGCCGCACGATCTCCCGCACCGACATCCCATCGCGGAAATGCATCCGCCTGATCTTGCCGACCATGTACATGGTGATCACCTCATAGACCCCGCCGCCAAACGCAGCAGGTTAGGTTGAACACCCGGGTCAATTTTGGATCGGCACAACCCTCAAAAGTGGGTCAATTTTCGGTCGGCGTCAACAATCCATTGGGCACTGCACGGCATGAAAACCATCGGGCTGATCGGTGGCATGAGCTGGGAATCCACCCTGCACTACTACCAGCGCATCAACGAGCTGGTGGCCGCACGCCTGGGCGGCCTGCACTCGGCCAGGTTGTTGCTGTGGAGTGTCGAGTTCGCCGAGATCGCGCGCCTGCAACACGCCGATGACTGGGATGCGGCCGGCCGCATCCTCGCAGATGCCGCGCGCCGGCTGGAGCACGCCGGGGCCGAAGGCCTGTTGATCTGCGCCAACACGATGCATCGCGTGGCGCCTGCGGTCGAGGCGGCCGTCAGCGTTCCGGTGCTGCACCTTGCCGACATCACCGCCCACGCCTTGCTGGCCGACGGCCACCGCAGCGCCGCGTTGCTCGGCACCCGCTTCACCATGGCCCAGCCGTTCTACCGCGAACGGCTGGAACGCCACGGCCTGTCCATCAGCGTGCCGACGCCGGAAGAACAGGACGCGCTGCACCACATCATCTTCGACGAGCTGGTGAAGGGGCGCGTGGAAGCGGCATCGCGCGAACGTTTCATCACGATCATGCGCCGGATGCACACCGCGGGCGCGCAGGCGGTGATCCTCGGCTGCACCGAGTTCGGCATGCTGCTGCGCGCAGAGGACGCGCCGGACATCCCGCGCGTCGACACCACCGAACTGCACTGCCAGGCCGCCGTGGCCTGGATGCTCGCGGGAGACTCCGGTCATGAAGACGCAACCTGATCGACGTTCAGTCAAGGCGTCCTCCGTCGCCCAGTCAGAAAGCTATCCCTGACACCTTCTTGATCCTATGGAGTTTGCGGGAAAAGGGACCGAACGAAAAAGTACGTGGCCCGTTCAGGCCCGCACACGTCGTATAGCCGAAACTCGACTCCAATTCCGTTTCAGCTATGCCCGCAAATCATGCGCGAATGACACCACGAAGGGCATCGCCCGCTTGTATAGGTCATAAACTTCATCAAGGGTCTTGTCTAGAGCGAAGGTCGCATAATCCTGATGAACTAAAG
>JAGWZT010000275.1 GCA_018971925.1 Lysobacteraceae bacterium
AGCACGTCATCGCCCAGGTAGTCGAACAGGGTTTCGGTGTTTTCGAAGAACAGCGGCAGGTAATACTCGATGCCGCCGGGCGTGACGCCTTGTTTCATGTCCTGATACAGCGGACAGCGCCGCACGTCGATCGGAAAGCGTTCGCGCAGGCGGTCGCGGAATGCGCGCATCGCCTCGTCGGTCAGCGGAAATTCGCGTGCGGGAAGCAGCTTGACCGCATCCACCTGGTGCAGCGAACGCTGTGTTTCCGGATCGAACGCGCGAATCGATTCGACGGCGTCGTCGAACAGCTCGATGCGGTACGGCTCCGATGCGCCCATCGGGAAGATGTCGAGCAGCGCGCCGCGCACCGCGAACTCACCGTGTTCGCCCACCTGCGGCACGTGGCGGTAACCGCAGGCTTCGAGACGCCGTTGTTCGGTGGCGAGGTCCAGTTTTTCGCCGCGCGCGACGGCCAGTCCGCTGCCCGCGATATGCGTGCGTGGCGACAGGCGCTGCATCAGCGTAGTGATCGAAACCACCAGCACGCCCTTGCGCGTGGCGGGCAGCCGGTACAGCGTGTCGATGCGCTGCGAAACCAGTTGCGGATGCGGCGCAAACAAGTCGTAGGGCAGGGTTTCCCAGTCCGGAAAGTGCAGCACCGGCAACTCACCCGCGAAGAAGGCGAGATCGTCTTCCAGCGTGCGTGCCGCTCGGTTGTCTTCCGTGACCGCGACCAATACGCCTTCGCGCGCGCGCGCCGCCTCGCACAGCAATAGCGCGAGCGACGAGCCGGCTGGCTCGTGCCAGTCGCGTTGCTGGCCGGCCTTCGTTGGCAGGGGCGGAAGATCGGGGGCGGTTGTGGTCATGGGTACGAGCAACGGAAAACGTTGCCGGAGAGCCGCGGGCGCCCCAGCAAAATGCAATCCGCGATTTTATCAGCCGATCATGCAGGCCGGGCTAGACGGTTGCCGTGCCCCGCAGCGGCCTGCCCGACGCGATCAGCCCGAATTCCGCCCGCGCCGGATCGGGTTCGCGACTTCGTTTTTTACGCTGCGTTTCCTAGTGGATCCAGCCGCCAACACCAACCCCGATGCTGACGTTGGGATGCCCCTGGCGCATTTCATCGGGCGTCCAGCGGTGCATCGCCTCGCCGTGCACCAGCGCGAACGTGTAGCCGGCCTGGCCCACCTCGCCATTGCGCGATCCATCCAGCGTGCCGCGCAGCGTGACCAGCGAGCCCGGCGGGTAATTCATGGGTTCCACGAAGCCCGGCACGATGGCGATGAAACGGCCGGTTGCCGGTTCCTTGAGACGCGGGCGTTGCGACGAGTCCAGCGGGTAGGCGAGGATTTCGATTTCGCTGTGATCGGCAAGGTTGTGCACCGAGATGACACTGCCGCCCCAGACGACTTGCAGGTTCCGGAAATTCGCGGGGGAGGTCGCAACCTGTTGCGGCGTCGCATTGACGCTGGACGGCCCGGTCTTGTAGATCGGCGCGGGAGCGCAGGCCGCAAGCAGCGCGGCGAACGCGAATGCAGGCAGCGGGCGAAACACGAAACGAAGTGTTGCGTGCATGGTCGTGGCCTTCGACACGGCGGGATGGTTCAAAGGATAGCGAGAAACCGCTTGCGCGGCGCGGCCAGCACGACTCATTCACCGCGCAACCAGTGCAGCCGATGCGCGGCCGCGGGCGACTGGGCCAGCCCATTGCGCAATGCCGGCAACATGGTGGCAAGGGCCGCGTCGATTTTCCAGGGCGGATTGGCGATCAGCATGCCGCAACCGTTCAAACGCAACGGCGAATCGTCGGGCTGCACCAGCAGTTCCGCAACCAGAACCTTGTCGAACGGTCCTGCGGCAAGATGGCGATGAAAGGGTGCAATCACGCGGTGCGACTTGATCGGGTACCACACCGCGTACGCGCCGTTCGGCCAGCGCGCATGTGCTTGCGTGAGCGCGGTTTCGAAGGCGGTGAATTCGCCTTCCTGCGCCTCGAACGGCGGATCGATCAGCACCAGACCGCGACGTTCGCTGGGCGGCAGCAGCGCGTTCATGGCCGCATAACCGTCCCGCGCATGGACATGCGCGCGCGCGTCATCGCGAAACAACGCGCGCAACGTGGCGGCTTCATCATCCTGTGTTTCGCAAAGAACCAGGCGATCGTTCGTGCGCAGGGCCTGTGCCGCCAGCAATGGCGACCCGGGATACACACGCAGCGCGCCATCGGGATTGCACGCACCGATCGCATCGACATAGCGGCGCAGCGGCGGCGGATCGTGGCCGTCGAGCAGTCGCCCAATGCCGTCGCGCCACTCGCCGGTTTTTTGCGCCTCGGTATCGTCCAGGTGATAGCTGCCGCGTCCCGCGTGGGTGTCGAAATAACAGAGCGGCTTGTCCTTCGCCGTCAGCGCATCCAGCAGCGCCAGCAGGATCGCATGCTTGAACGCGTCCGCGAAGTTGCCGGCGTGGAAGGAGTGGCGGTAGTTCATGCGTCCGGGCGACTGCAAGCGCCGATGAGTCACGCCGAGTATCGCATCATCCGTGCGCATTTGGTTCTGGTTGGCTCGTGCGCGTAAGATGCGGGGATGACCACGCATGCAAGCAGGGCGATCCTGCAATCGACTTTGACCTGTCCGCGTTGCGGGCACCGTGACCTGGAAACCATGCCTGAAAACGCCTGCGTGTTTTTCCACGAATGCGCGGGCTGTGGCGCGATGCTGCGTCCCAATCCCGGCAATTGTTGCGTGTTCTGTTCGTATGGCGACGTGCCGTGCCCACCGGTGCAACGCCGGCAAGGTTGTTGCGCGTGAAGACCCGCGGAAGTGCAGACGCTTCGAGTGGCTTCGCCGGTTCTGATGCTGCGCGGTCGGTTGAAGTGAGGGTTCCCGGGCCGTCGCACACTCAATGCACGTCGACGCTGATGACCTTTGGGTGATCGTCGTGCCAGATCACGGGTTGCGCGCGATACAGCTTCGGCAGTTCGCGTTGCAGGGCGGCGACCTTGGGTGCATCGTTGATCGCGATGTAGAGCGCATCGGGATTCAGCCGCGCGTAATCCTGATGGTAATCCTCGGCGCGATAAAACGCCCGGAACGGAACGACCTCCGTCACGATCGGCGCCGCGAATGCGTGCGCGGCGGTGAGTTGCGCGACGTAAGTCCGCGCGATCTTTTGCTGCTCCGGATTGGTGTAGAAAATCACGCCGCGATATTGCGTGCCGGTGTCGGGGCCTTGCCGGTTCAGTTCGGTCGGGTTCGTCGCCACCGAGAAATACACGCGCAGCAACTGGCCGTAGCTGACCTTCGACGGATCGAAATGGATTTGCACCGTTTCGGCCTGGCCGGTGTCGCCCTGGCTGACTTGTTCGTAGGTCGCGGTGTTGGCCGCGCCGCCTGCGTAGCCGGAGGTCACGTTGGTCACGCCGGGCACGTGCTCGAACACCCATTGCATGCCCCAGAAACAGCCACCCGCCAACACCGCGGTGGCATCGCCCGAATGGACCGTCAGGGGCGTATCCACCTTGGGGGCCGGCAACGCGACGCGTGCCGTTGCGCCGTTCGCGGCAGGGGTGCAGGCTGTCACGATGAAGATGATCAACAGCATCAATAACGCGCGCAAAGCTGTTGAAATCATTGGTGTCCGCATACCCGTGTCCCGAGATCTCTCGG
>JAGWZT010000276.1 GCA_018971925.1 Lysobacteraceae bacterium
ATGCGGCACGGCCCGCGGGCCGCCCTCCGTCGGACATCTCTGCTTCCGGCAACTCGGTAGTGGTCCAGTTTGGAATCCGTTCGCCCCCGGATCGAGTCCGGGGCAAGCTCTGAGCGTAGGCCTGTCGGGCCGAAGTCGAAGGGCCGCCTGCGTTGCGACTCCGTTCGCTGCGCTCAAGTAGCTTGTCCTGAGCTTGTCGAAGGGCTCAACGCGAACGGTACAAATTCAGTGCAGCACTGCCCACTGTCACCGGCCTGCGCATGCTGGCGAGGACACCCTTGCAGGCGTTATCGTTTTCATGGTCCGACAGACGCCGCCAGCGCGGCGATTACGCCGAGAACCACAGCGCCCGCGCTGCGCGCGAGCAACGGATCTTGCAACGTACGCGCTCGTTGTGTGCCACTGCTGCGCCGCAATTTCGTTCAGGAACGGCGAATTCGGCGCCGCGCACTTGCGACGCACGCCCGCTTGCCGCAAAGTGCGCGAATCCGCGCCGTCGCGGGGCTGGAGAAAGGAGAATCGTCATGCTTTGGCAGAAGGGGCGTTCCAGCGACAACGTGGAAGAGGCAAGTGGCAGTGGTGGCGGTTCCGGCATCGGCGGCATCCATCTCGGGCTCGGCGGTACCATCATCGCGATCATCATTGCGATGATTTTCCCGTCCACGCGCGGCATCATTTTCGGGTTGCTCAGCGGCGATGGCGGTACGGCGAGTACGGGCAATACGCCTGCGCAAGTCATGCAAGCCGACGCGAGCGATCCGCAGGTTCAGTTCGTCAGCAAGATCCTCGGCAGTACCGAGGACGTGTGGGCGGCCTACTTCCAGCAGATGGGGAAGCAGTACGTCGATCCCAAGCTGGTGCTGTTCCATGGCCAGGTCGGCACCGCTTGCGGCGGCGCGTCGGCCGCGGTCGGACCGTTCTACTGCCCCGGCGACAAGCGTGTGTACCTCGACCTCGATTTCTTCCAGGAACTGGCGACGCGCTTCCACTCGAACAGCGACTTCGCGCGCGCCTACGTGGTCGCGCACGAAGTCGGCCACCACGTCCAGGACCAACTCGGCATCATGGACACGGAGCAGCAACTTGCGCAGCGCGGCGAACCGATGCAGGGTGCGGATGGGCTGTCAGTGCGGCTGGAACTGCAGGCCGACTGCTTCGCCGGCGTGTGGGCCAACAAGTCGCAACAGCAACTGCAATGGCTGCAACCCGGCGACATCGAGAGTGCCCTGAACGCGGCCAGCCAAATTGGCGACGACACCCTGCAGCGCGAAGCCCGCGGAACGGTGGTACCCGATTCCTTCACCCACGGCACCTCGGCGCAGCGCGTGAAGTGGTTCAAGACCGGCTTCCAGTCCGGCGACACCAACGCCTGCGACACGTTCCACGCGCAGACGTTGTAATCGCGGGTCGCGCCCGCACATCGGCGGAACCCAAAGACAGCTTCGGCGCCAACCGGCGCCGAGACCGCTACGTTGCGCGTTTCGCGCGAAAAATTCAAGACGTGCCAAAAGAAAAACCTGCGCTAAGATCGACCCATGCAATCGGTACTCGTCCATCCCGTTTCCACCCAACGCCGCCGTTCGTTTGCGGCGGCACTGCTGCCGGACCGCTTCGGCTGGCTGATGGGGCTGTATTCGGAAAATCACCAGCGCCTCGCGCGTTTGTTCGCGCCGCACCGGCTAACGGTGGGCGAATACGTTTCGTCGGTGGGTGACGGTCTCGACGTGCGGCTGTCGGTGCAGGGACGCCATCCTTACACGCTCGAGTTGGGCCTGACCTATGAAGTGATCGACGCCGGCACCGGCAATCCCGCGCCTTCCGCGCAATTGCGCTGCTACCTCGACGCGCACATGACCGAGGCGCTGCATTGCCAGCCCGGCCGCGACCTTTGGCAGGTGTTGGGGCCGCTCGCGCCCACCCGCAACGTGCTGCAGCATCGCATGCGGATGAACGGGTTCCTCAGCCGCTGGCTGGAGTACCTGGCAGAGCAGGGGCATTCGCTGGCGACACTGGAACGGCTGCCGCCCGAGTTGGTCGGCGCGTAAACGGCGTACCTCCGAAGATGCATCGGGCCCGCTTCGTTTTGAAGCGGGCCCGATGTCGTTCAGACGATCAGCCGTCGCCGGGCTCCAGCCCGCGGCGTTCCAGCAGCGGTTCGATGCGCGGTTCGTGGCCAGCGAAATCGGTGAACAGCTCCATCGCGTCCTTGCTGCCGCCCTGCGAGAGCAGCTTGTCGCGGAAACGGTCGCCGTTCTCGCGGGTCAGGCCGCCGTGTTGCTTGAACCATTCGACGGTATTGGCGTCCAGCACTTCGGACCAGATGTAGGCGTAGTAGCCCGCCGAATAGCCGCTCATGATGTGGCTGAAGTAGGGCGTGCGGTAACGCGGCGGTACCGGCGCGAAATCGGTGCCGTTGGCTTTCAACGCGGCGGCTTCGAACGCCGTCACGCCGTCTGCGGCCGGCACCTTGTCGACACCGATCTGGTGCCAGCTCTGATCCAGCATCGCCGCGCCGAGGTACTCGGTGGTGGCAAAGCCCTGGTTGAACTTCGAGCTCGCCAGCACCTTGTCCAGCAGTTCCTGCGGCATCGCTGCACCGGTCTCGTGGTGTTTGGCATAGTGCGCTAGGATGCTCGGCCAGTCGGCCCACATTTCGTTCACCTGCGAGGGAAACTCCACGAAGTCGCGCGGCACGCTGGTGCCGGAGAAGTACGGGTACTTCACGTTCGAGAACATGCCGTGAAGCGCGTGTCCGAACTCGTGGAACATCGTGGTCACTTCATCCCACGTCATCAGGGTCGGGCCATTGGCCGGCCTGGTGATGTTGAGATGGTTCGCGACGACCGGCAGGTAGCCGGTCAGGTCCGACTGGCTGACGTACGAATTCATCCACGCGCCGCCGCGCTTGGACGCGCGCGCATACGGATCGAACAGGAAGATCGCAAGCTGGCTGCCGTCCTCGTTGAAGACGTCGTACACCAGTACGTCCGGGTTGTAGACCGGAAGGTCCGTGCGCTGCTTGAAGCTCAGGCCAAACTCCTGGTTTGCGGCGTAGAACACGCCGTTCTCAAGCACGTTCTTCATTTCGAAATACGGCTTCAGCTGGCTTTCGTCGAAGGCGTATTTGTCAGCACGCACCTTTTCGGCGTAGTACGGCCAGTCCCACGCGGCCAGCTTGAAGCTTGGCTCGCCTTTCGCGGCCTGGGTCTTGTCGATCATCGCCTGCAGGTCGGCGGCTTCGCGCCTGGCGTTGGTGACGGCGGGCGGCGCGAGCTTGCCGAGCATTGCGTTGACGGCTTCGGGCGTCTTCGCGGTCTGGTCGGCGAGGCCGTATGCCGCCCAGTTCGGGTAGCCCAACAGCTTCGCCTTCTCGGCGCGCAGCGCCATCACCTTCGACACGATCGCGGTGGTGTCGTACTGGTTGCCGCGGCTGCCGCGCGTGACCGATGCTTCGTGGACCCGCTGGCGCAGCGCGCGGTTGTCCAGTTGCGCGAGCACCGGCTGGATGGTGGTGTTGACCAGCGCGATCACGTACTTGCCATCGAGGCCGCGTGATTGGGCAGCCTTGGCGGCGGCTTCGATTTGCGCATCGGTGAGGCCCGAGAGTTCGTCCTTGCTGTCCACCACCA
>JAGWZT010000277.1 GCA_018971925.1 Lysobacteraceae bacterium
GTGATGCCGCGATCGCCGATGGTCTGGTCGGCGACATCGAACGCCATGCCCTGCGAGCTGTATAGCGCGAAGGCACCGGGATAGCCCGCGGCGATCGGGCTGCTTTTGTCCACCAGGTCGGCACGCAGCACGCTTCCAACGACGCGCAGGTTGCCAGGCTGGGCCACCGACACGCCCGGAGCAAGACCGGTATCGATCGCGAAGCGCGCGCTGTCTTCGGCGGTGACCAGCAGGCCGCCCCTGGACACGAAACGCTTCAGGTTGGCGACACCCGACTCGCCGAGCCCTGGGCGAATGTCCGGCGTCGAGTCGATCACGCCGATGTTGGGCGTCAGCCTGGTCTTTTCCCAGGGCATCGGGTTGCCGTACATCGGCAATCCGTCGATGATCATCCGGGTGCTGGCGTAACCCACGGGGCCGAACAGGATCACGTCGTACTTCGCGCGCAGATCGGGATCGCGCGAAACGTCCTGGGTGCTGATATAGCTGTATGGCACGTGCAGCTTGTCCAGCGCCATCCGCCACCAGCCTTCCGTCTGGGTGGAGAGCCAGGTGTGCATCAGCGCGATGCGCGGCACGCGACCCTTCACGCCCAGCGATGCCAGCGAGAAGTCGGGCTTGTCGAAATCACCCTGCACTTCCGCCATCGGCACCTTCAACACCGCGGTATCGACCACGCGCGCCACATCCACACCGAACAGGTCGCCGAACGACCAGCCGGTGTCGTCATACGGGTGCTTTTGCGGATCGTCGGGCGACCAGTACTGGCGATCCAGCAAGGTATCCGCGATCCGCGAATACGGCTGGTCCATGCGGATGATCCAGCTTCCAGCGGGGAAGGTGCGCCTGGTCGTCGCGACCTTCGGCGGCACGGCCGGCTCGGCGTGCTTGCCCTTCGACTTGCCGCTGCCGGCACTTTCTGTGTCGTCCGCAACTTCCACCGTGAATGGAGCGCTGGCGCGGCTGATCTCGACGTGTTGCAGGTGCAGCGTGTGCAGCAGGTGCATCTGCGCGCCCTTGTCCTTCTCGCTGGCGGTGAGCACGTACGCCGCGGGGCCGGCCAGTTCGGGTTTCTCGATCGAACGCTTGGATTTCAGCCAGAAGTTGTCGAGGAAATGCGGGCCGTGCTGCGCGAAGTAATACAACGCGGTCAGCAAGCCGGATTGTTCGTAGTTGTTGTTGTCGCGCTGCGACCACAGCACCTTGGGCAGCGGCGGGTTCGGTTTGTACCAGGTGCGCGCATATTCGTCCGGCGACAGGATGCGTTCCTCGGTGTCGGCGCCACCGTTGCCGAAGGTTTCGTACAGCCGGCTGATGCCGTTGTGCATCGCCGCGATGAACATGAGATACCCGGGACTCCAGGTGTCGAAATTGCCGTGGGTGAACACACCGGGCAGGCCCAGCTTGGTCAACTGCTCGACATTGTTCCAGCCGATCTGCTGCCATTCGCTGGTGAGGATCGGATCGATCCAGGCGTTGTACGGACCGTCGCCCACGGTGTTGTCGTACAGGAACGGTACCGATTCGTGCAGGTCGTGCAGCACCTGCGCGTGCCAGCCGACGTAAGTGTTCAACACGTTCTTCGTGAGGTCCAGCGTCACGCCCATCGCGTCGCGGTTGTTGTCGTGCGCGACGTAATGCCCCCAATAGATCAGGTGCGGATAGTTTTCACCGATATGCGCGCGGTGCCATTTGTACAGATCGACCATGCGATCGCGGCCGTCCACCTCGACCACCGGCGTGATCAGGGTGATCATGTGCGAACGGATGTACTGGATGTACGGCGCGTCGTCCACCGCGAGCCGATAGCCAAGCTCCATCAGGGCGGTGGGTGCGCCGGTCTCGGTGGAATGGATGGTGCCGGTGATGTAGTAAACCGGAACCGTCTGCTTGATGAGCGCCGCGGCTTTCGCGTCATCCATGCCGAGCTTGCGCGGATCGGCCAATTGCGCCAGCCGCGCCTTGTTGGCATCCAGATCCTTCATCAAGGATTCGTCGGCGATCGCGACCGCGATCATTTCGCGGCCTTCCTCGGTCTTGCCTATCGTGAATACGCGCACACGCGGCGAGGCCTTGGCGAGCATGCGGAAATAGCGGTACACGTCTTCCGCGTACGGCAGCATGTTCGGCGCACCGGCAATATCGCCCAGCACGGCTTCCGGCGTCGGCACCGTCCGGGATGCCGGCAGGTAGTCGGTCAGTGGCGTGTTGAAGTCGGCCTGCGTGGTATATTTCGCGATCTTCGCCGTGTAGGCCTGATCGACCGGCTGATCCGGATCGCGCGCATACGGATTGTTCGCGGCGGCAAATGCGGTGCCGCACATCGCCAACGCCAGCCACGCCAGACCCAAACGCGTGCAACGCATGTCCCCACTCCCGCCTTGTTTCGATCCCGCCAAGCGTAACCAAATTCAGCGCGCGACGGGGGTGTCGAAAGGCATGGTGGGACGTCGACGTCGCGATCGTCTCAATCGCAAACCAGCCACTGCACGCTGAACTGGCGGTGCGGATCAGTCCAGACTTCCGCAACCCGCAACCCGGCGCGGGCCGCGAACCGGGCGAAGCCTTCCAGCGTGTACTTGCAGCTGTATTCGACCAGCATCGCCTCGTTTTCGGCGAAACGGAACGCGCGGCCGTCGATATGCACGTCCTGCTCGCGCCGGCTGACGATGTGGGTTTCAATCCGTTCCGCCAGCGGGTGCCAGCGGGCACGGTGGCGGAAACCAGCCAGGTCGAAATCCGCACCCAGCTCATGGTTCATCCGCACCAGCAAGTTGAGGGTGAACTCCGCGGTGACGCCGGCCGCATCGTTGTACGCGGCTTCCAGGGTGGCCGGGTCCTTGACCAGGTCGATCCCGATCAGCACGCCGCCGTCCAGGACGCCACCGCCCTGCCCGGCCTCGCTGCGCATCTCCCGCAGCAGGCGCAGCGCGTCGTCCGATCCGAAGTTGCCCAGCGTCGAACCCGGGAAATACACGACGGTCTGGCGTGGCGCGCGCGCTGCGCGCGGCAGCTTGATTGGCTGCGCGAAGTCCGCGCATACCGGCAGCATTTCTATGGCCGGAAACTCGCATTCGAGTTTGCCCGTGCTTTCCGCCAACGCGCTGCGCGATATCTCCACTGGGACGTACGCGACCGGCGATTCGAGATGCCGCAACAACAGTCGCGTCTTGAGCCCGCTGCCGCTGCCGTATTCAACCAGGCGCACTTGCGGGCCCAACGCCGCGGCGATCGCGCCAACGTATTCGCGCATGATCGCGGACTCGGTCCGGGTCGGGTAATACTCCGGTTGTTCGCAGATGCGTTCGAACAGTTCCGAACCGCGCGCATCGTAGAAGTATTTCGACGGCAACCGCTTCGGGGATTTCGACAGCCCCGACAATGCATCGGCCAGTAGCCCTTCGCCGGGTTGGCGGTCGTCGAGATGGCGGGCGTACGCTGCCTGCGGATTCGGTTTCATGCATCCCTCGCCAGCCGCAGTCCACTGAACTGCCAGCGTGCCGCGGGTTGAAAAAAATTGCGGTAGCTCGCGCGAACGTGTCCCGCCGGGGTCACGCACGAACCACCGCGCAACACCCACTGCCCGCACATGAACTTGCCGTTGTA
>JAGWZT010000278.1 GCA_018971925.1 Lysobacteraceae bacterium
CTGCAAATCGTGTCGGCATTCCGCTCGATCGAGTACCAGCTTGGCATCATCGAACGCAAACGGGCGCGCGGATTGGGCATGGACGAGATTTTGCGAGTGAGCGCTGCGCCCGGCTACAGCGAGCATCACAGTGGACGCTGCGTCGATTTCACCACAGCGGGGTTCGCGCCACTCGAAGAGGAATTCGAACGCTCACCCGCGTTTCGGTGGCTGCAGCGAAACGCGATGGAGTACGGATTCACCCTTTCCTACCCGCGTGGAAATCCGCACGGCATTGCGTATGAGCCATGGCATTGGTGTTGGCATCGGCCAGCACCGCATTAGCCTCTAATGGCACAAGGTACCGGCCGGCCGGTCGACGAGTTTTCCCGGTCATCCCGGAATCGCGTAGCGATATCCGGGATCGGTATGGTTTGTGGACCAACCAAGTCACCGGGATGCGCCGCAACCGATTCCGGGTTCCACCGCCGATGAATCCGGCGGCGGCCCCGGAATGACGAGCAACATCAGAAGCGCCCTGGCCAGGATCGCGCATTGGTGTTGGCATGCGTAATCCCCATATCGACCGCGACCCCGCTGGCAAGGACATCGCATGCGCCCACCGGCCTTCGCAAAAGGAGCCACCGCGCCTGCAAGGCAGTTGTGGGGCACATTGCTGGACGTGCTGTCGCCGAAGCGGAAACTGCTGAGGGAATTGCGCGCGCGCTGGGGCGCACAAGGTGACAAGAGTGGGTTCCTCGCCAGCCGCTATTTCGAGCTGACCCGCGACGAATCACCCACGGCACAGGTGGACGACAAAACCTGGGCCGACCTGGAGTTTCCGGAAATCTTCGCGCGCATGGATACGGCCGTGACGCCGGTCGGCAGTCAGGTCCTGTTCTCACAGCTGCGCGGCTATGTCGACGATCCCACCGTACTTGCCGCGCGTTACGCGAGTTATGCGGAACTGGCGCGCGACACGCCATTGCGCGAAACCATCCAGCTCCGGCTCGCCAGGCTGAAAGACGATTCGAACACCGACATCGCCGAGCTCCTGTTCGGAGAGCTCGTCGAAAAACCGGCGCATCCGAGCCTGATCCGCGCATGGAGTCTCGTCACCATCGCGCTGCTGGCGCTGGTGGCGGCCGCAGGATGGTCGGCGTGGATCTGGCTGCCCGTGCTGCCGATCAACGCCGTGATCCTGATCCGCGCCGCGGCACGCCAGCACCGTGAAGTCGAAGCAATGAAGCGCTGCATCGGGCTGCTCGATGTCGCGGACAAGCTTGCCGCGCTGCACACGAAACACCCCGCACAACCGCAGTTGGCGGGTTTGCACGATGAGGCGCCGCAACGCAGCGCGGTGCGCAAAGGCCTGTTCTGGCTTTCGGTGATGCGTTGGGCGTCGAACCCGGAACTGCTGATACCTCCGGTCGTGGTGGGTATCCTGAACTTCCTTTTCCTGACCGAACTCGTGGTCCACGCGGGGACGATCGAACGGTTCTTCCGGATACGCCGGAAGCTGTCCGCGACCTTCGAACTCGTCGGCGAAATCGATGCAGCGATCGCCCTGGCATCCAGCCTGCAGCAATACCGTCGGCATTGCTCACCGCGGCTGGTGGACGCTCGCACGCTCGCCTTCGCGGACGGCTGCCACCCACTGCTGCCCACCGGGGTCACGAATTCCGTGCGGCTCGCGCAGCAGTCGGCACTGGTGACGGGTTCCAACATGGCCGGCAAGACCACCTTCATCAAGATGCTCGCCTGCAACGCCATCCTCGGCCAGACCGTGGGCTTCTGCCTTGCAGCGGCGGCCACGATCCCGCGCGCGACGGTGATGGCGTCGATCCACGGCCTGCACTCCGTCGCATCGGGCAAAAGCCACTACTTCACCGAAATCGAAACCATCGATTCCTTCATCCGCGGTGGCACGCCGGGGCGCAGCTGCGTCCTGGTGATCGACGAACCGTTCAGCGGCACCAACACCGTCGAACGCATCGCCGTGGCGCGTGCGGTGCTGGAAGTGCTGGAACCGAAGGCCATCGTGCTGGTCACCACGCACGACGTCGAGCTGCAGGCGATGCTCGGCGGCCGTTACGCGCTGTACCACTTCCAGGAAAATCCCGACGCGGAGGGCTACTTCGATTACCGGCTGCGGCCCGGCCCCGCGACCGAGCGCAACGCAATCCGCCTGCTGGACCGGCTTGGTTTTCCGCACGACATCACGGCCAGTGCACTGGCTTATGCTGGCGCAGGCCTTGAACGAGACATCGCGAACAAGACCCCGGCCGCGCTCAGGTCTGGGAACGCTTGACCGGCTTCGCGCCCGGCTTGGGCGGGTTCGCGACATCGCACACCCGCCACAGATAGAACGCGGCGAGCGTGCGATACGGCGCCCAGCGTTCGCCGAACTCGCGCAGCATGCGCGGCGGCGGCATTTCCTCGAAGCCGTGCACGATCTGTGCGCCCTTGCGCACGCCAAGATCATCGACGGGCAGCACGTCGGCGCGGCCGAGCCGGAACATCAGCAGCATTTCGACGGTCCAGCGACCGATGCCACGCACCTGCGTGAGGTGCTCGATGAGGGACTCATCGGACATGCGATCGAGTTGCGCCGACGTCGGCACGATGCCGGCGTGGAACTTGGCCGCGAGATCGCGCAGCGCGGCGATCTTGTTGCGCGACACGCCGGCCGCGCGCAGGCCGGCATCATCGACGCCATCGATTCCGCGTGCGCTGATTTTCCCGCCGCGCGGCATGCGCTGGCGCACGCGCCCGGTGATCGTGGCGGCGGCCTTGCCCGACAACTGCTGGTAAAGGATCGAACGGGCCAGCGCGTCGACCGGCTCGAAGCGCGCGCCGAAATCATGTTCGAGCGGCCCGATACGGCGCATCCATTTGCCCAGCTTGCGGTCGCACTTCGAAAGATGCGCGGTCGCGGCATCGACATCGAAACCACGCGGAATCAAGAGGCCTTTCATTCATCTCTCCACAAAAAGCCCACGCCAAGCGCGACCCAGCCGATGATGAAAGCCAATCCGCCGAGCGGCGTGATCACCCCGACCCTGGGCGGCGCGCCCAGCGCCAGCGCATACAGGCTGCCGCAAAACAGCGCGATGCCGAGCGCGAACAGTACGGCCGCCAGATGCGTGGCGCGCGTGCGTCGCATCAGCGCGCAGGCGAGCAAGGCCAGCGCATGCCAGAACTGGAACTGCACCGCGGTCTGCCAGACATCCAGCATCTGTGGCGACAGCTTCGCGTCCAACGCGTGTGCACCCAACGCGCCCAGGATCACCGCGCCGGCACCGGCCAGCGACGCTGCGACACCGGGCCAGCGCGTCATACCTGCATCCGTCATCGCCACCGCCCTCCCGATGCGCGCCGCCGCATCCGCCACAGTCCATACAGCAGACCCACCAGTACCACCATGATCGGCATCAGCAGGATATCGATGAATTTCAGTTGCATGGAAAGCTGTTCGATGTCCGCGTCGAGGCTGCGCTGCACCGCACGCAATTCGCCGCGAATCGCCAGCTTGCGTTGGGTGAACTGTTCCACCGCCTCCTTCTGCGCCGCGGTACGGCTGCGACCCTGCGCACCCTGCTTGAGCGCAGTCAGCCGCTTTTCG
>JAGWZT010000279.1 GCA_018971925.1 Lysobacteraceae bacterium
CCAAGGCAAGCGGGTGCGGTTGTCGTACGGCAGGCAGACCGTTTCGGATGGCCCGTTCACCGAATCGAAAGAAGTGATCGGCGGTTACGCGCTGCTGAAAGCCGATTCGATGGAGCACGCGCTGCAACTCACCAAGCGCTTCCTCGACGTGCACGGTGATGAATGGGAAGTGGAGTGCGAGCTGCGGCAGATCGACCCGGCGTGCGAGCCGGCGCGTTGATTTCGTGCTGCGCGGAAGTCGCCGGGCCCCGGCCCGCGCCGGGATGACGAACAATAAGGGCATGCAGATGTTTGCGAACTTTCGACAGAACAATGCAATCGGAGGTTTCCGATGAACCCCACCATCACGGCGTTTGAACGATCGCCCGACCGCGGCAAGGGACTGGCGCGTGACATGCGCGTGCGCTGGGCGCTTGAGGAAACGGGCCAGTCTTACGACGTTCGGCTCGTTTCGTTCGAGGCGATGAAGCAACCCGCGCATCTTGCGCTTCATCCCTTCGGGCAGATTCCGACTTACGAGGAAGGCGACCTTGTCCTCTTCGAGTCGGGGGCGATCGTGCTGCACGTCGCGGAGCATCGTGCCGGCCTGTTGCCGGATGATGCGAATGCGCGGGCGCGCGCGATCGCGTGGATGTTCGCCGCGCTCAACACGGTGGAACCGCCGATCCTCGAACTTGTAACCGCCAAGATACTGGAGGGCGACAAGCCTTGGGCCGCGGAACGCCTGCCGCTCGTCAAGGATCGCATCCGCAACCGGCTGCAACAGCTTTCCGATCGCCTTGGCGATGCCGGCTGGCTCGATGGCGCGTTCAGCGCCGGCGACCTGATGATGGTGCACGCGCTGCTACGGCTGAAGCCATCGGGCATTCTGGACGAATATCCGAATCTCTCGGCCTATGTCGCCCGCGGCGAAGCGCGGCCCGCATACCGACGCGCATTCGATGCGCAGTGGACGGTTTTTGCCGCCGCGTCTTCTGCGGGCTCTCCCTAGCCGGCGGCCTTTTTCACCAGTTCGCGTATGCGTTTTTCTTCCGTCGCGGTCAGCTTCATCAACGCAAAAGACGTCGCCCACATCGCGCCGTCGTCAAGCCTGGCGGCGTCGTTGAAACCGAGGGTGAGGTAGCGATCCTTGAATTTGGATGCGGGCTTGAAGAAGACGACGACTTTCTCGTCGGCGTTGGCGTAGGCGGGCATGCCATACCAGGTTTTCGGCAAGAGGCCCGGCGCGGCATCCCGGATGACCTTGTGGAGTTGCGCGCACAGCTTGCGTTCGGGTTCCCGCGTCTTGGCGATGGCTGCCAGCACGTCCTTCTCGCCATCGGCGCCGCGCTTGGCGTTTTTCAACTCGCGCACGCGTTCCTTCATCGCGGCGCGTTCTTCGACGGTGAATCCCGCGGACTTGGCTGTCCTGGTGGCTTTCGTGGTTGCCATGGTTGCTTTCCTGTTTGGGTATTCGTGACGAAGCTCAGCGCCGCTGCTGCACGCGCAGCAAGTTGCCGGCGGGGTCGCGGATGGCGCAATCGCGCACGCCATAAGGTTGCTCGGTCGGCTCCTCCACGATTTCGGCGCCGCTGGCCTGGATTTTCTCGAACGTGGCATCGAGGTTCGGTGTGGCCAGCAGCATGATTCCATAGGTGCCCTTCGCCATCATTTCGGCGATGGTGCGCTTCTCGTCGTCGGTGACACCGGGGCTGGCCGACGGCGGAAACAACACGATGTTAACGTCGGGCTGTCCCGGCGGTCCAACCGTGATCCAGCGCAGGCCGTTGTAGCCGACGTCGTTGCGTACCTCGAAACCCAGCACTTCGCGGTAAAAGGCAAGCGACGCGTCCGGATCGTTCTGCGGAAGAAAACTCGAATGGATGGTGATGTTCATGGCGGTGGCGGGCTTTGGGTTGAAGCCGTCATGCTAGGTGAGGTTCGCACGCCGGCGCTTCTCGATTCCTGATCGGTTTGGTGATTTGTCGCGCCACGCACGATGGCATGCCTTCGGTGGCGCGTGCCGCCTGTTGCCGGTACACGCTCGGCGGCATGCCGACGAGTTCGGTGAAGCGCGTGCTGAAGGTGCCCATCGATGCGCAACCGACGGCGAAGCAGGTTTCGGTGACGCTGAGGTCGCCGCGACGCAGCAGTGCCATCGCGCGTTCGATGCGCCGTGTCATCAAATAGGAATAGGGCGACTCGCCGAAGGCCAGCTTGAACTGGCGACTCAGGTGTCCGGCGGACATGTGCGCGCTGTGCGCGAGGGCTTCGACATTCAGCGGTTGCATGTATTCGCGATCGATGCGGTCGCGTACGCGGCGCAGTCGCGCGAGATCGCGAAGGTGCACTGGAACGGGTTTACTGTCCATCCGCGGATCGTGCCATGCCCCGCCGGCGCGCTCAACGGATCGACGTGGCGGCGTTCAGTCGCGATCCGGCGCGCCCAGCGGAAACAGCGGGCGGTAAGGGCGACCGCCTTCCACGCAGCGTGCGAACGAGGGGCGTTTCAACAAGCGCGCGCGGTAGGCGTGCACGTTGCGGAACTGCTCGCCGATGCGGTGTGTCCAGTCCGCGTAAAACAACGCCGGCGCGGCGGCGCAGTCGGCGAGGCTGAAAGTGTCACCCACGGCCCATTCGCGGTCGGCCATGTATTGATCCAGCCACGCATAGGCGGTGTCGGACATGTGGCGCGCCTCGCCGACGCCGTAGGGATCGCGGTCGCCCTCCGCGCGCAACTGGTTGAACACGATCTTCTGCTGCGGCCCGGCGATGTAGTTGTCGAAGAAGCGGTCCAGCATGCGCACGTCCACGGCCTTGTCCGCGTCGGCCGGGAGCAGCCGGACGGGACCGGGGCTGTGGACGTCGAGGTATTCGATGATGCTGGTGGCCTCCGCCACCTGGCGGTCGCCGTCCGCCAGCAGTGGAAATCTCCGGATCGGCCAACGCCGCGCGAAATCGGCGTAAACGTCGGGGTTCTCCGGCGACAGGTTCAGGAATTCGAAAGGCGTGTCGTTTTCGTACAGCGCGATCAGGGCTTTTTGGGTGTAGGACGAGAACGGGTGGCCGTAGAGTTGCATCTTGCCTCCGGTGCAATGGGTTTCCGCTTGCGACGGACGAAGCTGCCGCCAATCGACATCCCGATGGTCGCAATGGTGCCGGTATGGCCGGACGATCCGCCGGCACGGGCTTGCATCGCGGGTCCGGTGGCCATAGTTTGCGTGCATGGCCAAGGGTTTTGTCAACGATGACGCGGTGCAGGACCAGATCGACGCGACGGTCGCCGACGCGGTGGCGCGTGCGCGCAGCAAGCAACGCAAGGGTCCGGGCCTGAGCCACTGCGAAGAATGCGACGCGCCCATCCCCGAGGCGCGGCGCAAGGCCGTGCCGGGCGTGCGCCTGTGCGTTGCGTGCCAGGCCGAACACGACCGCGAGGAATCGACCTTCAGCGGCTACAACCGGAGGGGCAGCAAGGACAGCCAGCTGCGCTAAGGGTGATCCGATTTTGCTCGTTACTTCGGGGCCACCGCAGATTCATCGTGGCGGGACCCGACTGCGTTTGCAGGATTGCAAACGCGAACGCCGGAGGCTGCGCGCAGCGCGAG
>JAGWZT010000280.1 GCA_018971925.1 Lysobacteraceae bacterium
CTTTCAGTTCGCCGAGATCGATGTGTGGTCTTTCCACTTCGACGCGTTCGATCGCCACGTCGCCGCGCAGCAGCGCACGCCACGGCACCACGATGGTCGCGCCGCTCGCCTGGAGGAAAGGCGTGGATGAACCGGCGTTGGTCAGGCTGAAGCGTTGCATGTTCACGGCGGGCCGCGGGAACAGCGTCGGCTCCGCGGCGGCCTGCATGTCCAGCTTGATGCCGACGCTCGCGAGTTCGCGTTCCAGCAGGTCGGTGAAGCGTTGCGGTTGCAGCAATGCCTGCACATGGATCGCGAGCGCGACCAGCAACGCGAGCACCACGACACCCGTACCCAGCGCGATCCAGCGCACGCGGAGCCCGCGCCATATTGGGAGGATGGGCGTTCTGGGGTCTATCGGCATGGCGTCAACAGACCCTGTTCACGCGCCCGGAAGCAGTCCGTCGACGAACGCGCGTGGATCGAAAACGCGCAGGTCCTCGGCGCGTTCACCCAATCCCACATAGCGGATCGGCAGCGCGAATTCGCGCGCGAGCGCGAACACCACGCCACCCTTGGCGGTTCCGTCGAGTTTGGTGACTACCAGCCCCGTCACGCCGACGGTGTCGATGAACTGGCGCACCTGGTTGATCGCGTTCTGGCCGGTGGTGCCGTCGATCACCATCAACACTTCGTGCGGCGCATCGGCATCCAGCTTGCCCACGACCCGCCTGACCTTGGCCAGTTCGTCCATCAATCCGGAACGCGTGTGCAGGCGCCCGGCGGTGTCGGCGATCAACACGTCGTTGCCGTGGGCAATGCCCATCTGCAGCGCGTCGAAGATCACGCTGGCGGAATCCGCGCCCTGGCCTTGCGCGCATACGGGAATGCCGAGCCGGCCCGCCCATTCCTGCAGTTGCGCCACCGCGGCGGCACGGAAGGTGTCGCCGGCGGCAAGCAACACGTCGCGTTGCTCGCTCTGGAAGCGGCGCGCCAGTTTGCCGATGGTGGTGGTCTTGCCGACGCCGTTGACGCCCACCACCAGCAGCATGAAAGGTTTGCGGCCGCCGACGTCGAGGTGCCGTGCCACGGGTTCGAGTATTGCGATCAACCGTGCGCGCAATGCTTCGCGCAGCGCATCGGCGTCCGCGAATTCGCGCTTGTGCATGCGGCGGCGCAGGTCGTCGATCAATTCGGTGGTGGCGGCGACGCCGACGTCGGCCGACAACAGTGTGATCTCGAGTTCGTCCAGCAGCTCATCCGAAAGGACGGGGTTGCGCGCAAACAGCGAGGTCAATCCGCGTGCGAAGCCGCTGCCGGAAAGACGCTCGCGCCATCCGCGCCGCGGTTGCGAAGCGTTGGCCATCAAATCGTTCGGTCCGGACGCCATATTCGGCAGTGGCGTTTCGGGCAGCGTCGCGGGTCCGACGTGGCGGCGGAGCGCCTGGCCGGTTTCCGATTCAGGCGGCAGGAAGTCAAGGGGAATTCCGGATTCGCCTGGCGACGCGAATGCCGGATCGTTGCGCGGTTTCCGGCCCGCGAGCTTGTTCCACAGGTTCGGCATGGGGGTCGTCGTGGGGTACAGTGTGCGAGATGCTAACACCGGGTTCATTAATGCGATCCTCCTTGATCGCGGTTTCTTTCAACAGCAAGGCAAGACTCCAGTGTTCATGCAATCTGCGGGTCTACCTCGGCCATCCATGGCCTTGTTTTCAACAACAGCAGCTTCGAATGAGACTACATGGGTAAGCCTCGTCAAGGCACGGCGCCGCCGGGACGCATTCATATCGTTGGCGGCAGCTTGCGGGGTTCACGGCTCGCGGTGCCGCTCCTGCAGGGTTTGCGGCCGACGCCGCAACGCTTGCGGCAGACGTTGTTCGATTGGCTGGCGCCGGTGGTCGCGGGCGCGAACGTGCTGGACGCTTTCGCCGGCAGTGGCGCGCTCGGAATCGAAGCCCTCTCACGCGGTGCGCGCGCCGCGACGTTCATCGAGCGTGACCGCGCGCAGGCGCACGCCATCGAAGCCGACCTCGTGCGCCTGCACCGGGACAACGCCAGCGTTCGCTGCGGGGATGCGTTGAGGATCCTGGCGGAACCGGCAACCGGGAATTTCGACATCGTGTTCCTCGACCCGCCGTTCGATGCCGGCATCCGGGGCCAGGCGGCGGCCTTGCTGGATGCGTGTGGCTGGCTTGCGCCGCAAGCGTGGGTTTACGCCGAGGCGGGAAAAGACGATGCGTGGGATGTACCCGGGCGCTGGCTGTTGCACCGTCAGCGCGAAGCCGGTGCCGTGCGCGGAACGTTGTATCGCGTTGGCGCGGCGTGATCCTTGCCGCACTTGCGACGCCACGCCGGTGCCGCAAGATGGCACAATGGGGGCCATGGGGAAGCGCAAGCCATCTCGTTCCAATCCGCGCATTGCGGTCTATCCGGGCACGTTCGACCCGGTCACCAATGGCCACGGCGACCTGGTCGCGCGTGCCGCGCCCCTGTTCGACCGGCTGATCGTGGCGGTCGCAAAATCGAGCGGCAAGGCGCCGCGTTTCGAGATGGATGAACGCGTCGAGCTTGCACGCGCCGCGCTGCATGGAATCGCGAACGTCGAGGTGCGCGGGTTCGACACCCTGCTGGCCAGATTCGTGATCGAATGCGGCGCCGGCGTGATCCTGCGCGGGCTGCGCGCGGTGTCGGACTTCGAATACGAATTCCAGCTCGCCAGCATGAATCGGCACCTGATTCCGCAGGCCGAAACCCTGTTTCTGACCCCGGCCGAGGAGTGGGGTTTCATCTCCTCGTCGCTGGTGCGCGAAATCGCCAGCCTCGGCGGTGATGTTTCAGATTTTGTCCATCCGGCTGTCCAGAAGGCCTTGCGTCAACGTTGGCGCAAGCCGGGGGGGCGAGCTGGTTCTGCCGTTCCACGCAAGTCATCGAGGTAATCGCCATGCGCAAATTCCTTTTCATCGCCGCCATCGCGCTGCTGGGCACGCTGGGTCTCAGTGCCTGCAACAACAATCAGTCCGAAGCGCCGGCCGCCCAAACCAAGGTCACCAAGCCGACCGATCCCAATGACATCAAGGCGTGGCAGGCCTACCTGAGCCAGATCGTCGAAGAGAACATGGGCAACATCACCAATCCGCCTTACGTGTACTTCGTTCCCTCTTCCAGCGATCCTGCCGGCAACGCGACGATCGGGCGCGTGCAGGGCCAGATCAATGACGTGGTCGCGGCGACGGTACTCCCCGGCAACATGGTGGCGGCGGGTGGGCCGAGTTCCGCCACGACGGCCGAGCTGCTGGAGAATGCTTTCAAACAGGCAGCGGCAGGGTCGTTCAAGGGCGTCGTGGTGTTGTTCATCGGCGACAAGGCCGACGAACCTGCGGTGAAGGCGGCGGTCGATCCGAGCGGCGCGACGTTCAAGTTCGCGCAAATGTAGCGGTGTGCGTTGGACTTGGAGGCGGCTGCTTCGCGCGCAGCCGATCACGCCTCCACAACCCCCGGTCAACCGGCGTGTCCGCCGGTTGACCGCCCCCTTGACTCAAGGGGGCTGAAAGCCGGCAAGCGCTGGTCCGTGCGATAATCGCGCGTTTGATATCGCGA